>DATJFP010000077.1 GCA_035495615.1 Verrucomicrobiia bacterium
CTGGTACCAGCACGGCGACGTCAGGACCATCCGCAACCGCGTGGTCGCGCGTCACCTGGATCCGGCCAACAACACGATTCTTTTCAAGGAAGAACTGGAAGTCCTGGACAACGACGGCAAGCCCATTCCGCTGGGCAGCGATAACGGCGTCGAGAAGGGCAACAAGCGGCGCACGGTTTACATCATCCAGAGCATCGCGCCTTTCCTCAAAATGAAGATGGACCTTGGCGTGGCGGAAGACTTCAACCTGAGCGACGCGGCGCTTGCCGAATTGAAAGGCATGAACAAAATCGCGGAAACGCTGATCGAAAGCCTGGCCCAGGCCAATGCCCGCAAAGCCGAGATCGAAACGACGCTGATCCGGCTGAAGGCCGAGCGTGTCGAAGCGGAAGACGACATCGCACAGACGCGCGGGGATTTGCAGGCCAATCAGGAGCGGGTCGCGATGCTGACGCTCGAAATCGACCGGCTCGAAAACGAAAACGAGGCGCTGCGGACGGAGATTAACGGCTACCAGACGCTGCGCGCGGACAACCAGCGGCGCATGGACGAAATCTGGGGCGGCGGCCACTATCCTTTCGGCGTGAGAGAAACCAACATCGAACACACCCTTCGTTATACGGAAGCCAATCACCGCGCGGTCGAAAAGCTGCGCGCGGAAGAGCAGACGCTCATGGCTGCCCGGGCAAAAGAAATGAAGACCCACGCGCTTATGGCCAGCGACGCGGCTCGGCTGGAAAAGGCGCTCGGCGCGCTTCCTCAGCCGCTGCGGGGAGAGGTCGAAGCCAAGGTGAAGGCGTCCAAGCAGCAGCCTCTGCCTGCGGAAATCACGCAGATGCCCGACAGCCCGGCCAAAGACCTCCAGACTCTGGATTTCCAGGCAGGCGTGCTTCGCGACCTGCTCGCGCCCATCACGGACGCGCAGCTCACCGACGAATTGAAAACCTGGGTTGTCTTCAGCGAAAAGATCAAGGCCTTCAAGGACATCATCACGCGCCGCCACAAGCAGATGGCCGTTTACATGGACCGGCCGTTTGCCTATTGGATGCTGCAGTCGGCCAAGGCGCACAAGCAGGAAAGCGGCAAGCGCGTCGTGGTGTTCGGCATTTACGGCGGCGCGGGCACGGGTAAGACGACGGCCACGGGAATCCTGCGCGACGAACTTGCGCGCGGCTTCCTCGACAAGGGCTGGTACCCGAATTCCGGCGCGGCCAATCGCATCTGGGTGCCTCTCAACAAACGCGTCAATTACATGGGCTCCGACCCGCATCTGAAACCCGGCGCGGACCTGCGTTACGTCAAGACGGCCGCGGGCCGCTACTCGATCATCAGCGGGCCTCCGATTTACAACGACAAGGAAATGGAACGCATCCTGCGCGGCATCATCGAAGGCGCCGAAGTCCTTGCGCCCGCGGATTCGGACGCGCCGTACAGCCCGGCCGGTTCCACGTTCGACGAAATGGCCAAGACCGGCCGCCGCGTCATCATCGGCTCCGTGCTCGAAATCCTCGTGATGGACAAAACTGTTTTCGGCCTGAGCCCCAGCATCGAGCCCATGGTCGACGAAGTCGTGCCCGTCGTTTTCGAAAACGATCAGGACCGCCTGCGCCGCCGTTACTTCCGCGATGCCATGCCCAAGTGGGCCGGCGGCGCGAGAGCCGACACGGAAAATTTCGTGGCCGGCGACTTTGCGCAGAAGCAGATCCTCGAAGGCCTGTGGTACATGCTGCCGATGGTGATGAAGCGCGCCGAACGCGGTTCGGTCAGCGTGTGGTATCACGATACGAATAAACTAATGACCGCCCGCCCGAAAGGCAGCCCGCGTCCGGAACTGCGTTCTCCCGCGCCCGCGGCAGCGCCCACTGCCATCCGCCAGATCGCGGACCGCGCGCGGCAGGAAATTCTTTTTGCGGCGTCTTCGAAGCTGGAGGTCCAAGCCTCGGAGAAGGAAAGAAGGCGCCTTGCTTCCCGCGGCCTGGCCCATGCGGTCGCCGATTATGCCGACGTGTTCATGAACCGCCGCCCGGAAGGCACGATGAACCGCCTGACGCGCGAGACGCTGGCCGTTCCCGGAAATTTCCCGGGCATCGCCCTCAGCAAGAATCCCGCGGCCCGCGCCGATGCGTACCTGCCTTTCGGCAGCACGGCCGAAGTCACGCAGCGGTTCCTTAAAGCCGCCGCGGATGCGGAAGAGCTTGCCGCTTTTACGGCCTCGGCCGGCAGCACCGTTTCCGATCTCGAAAGCCTTGCAAGTCTCGCCATCGAAATCATGCTCGAGCCCAAAGACGCGACGTGGGACGACGACATCCACGCGGATGCCGCCCGCGAGCTCAAGGGTATTGCCGAAGCCGCGCTTGCGCTCCAGTCGCTGCTCCTGAACCTGTATTCCCGTCCTGAATTTGCCGCGAACGAAACCGCGCGCGAAGCCTGGCTGGCCTTGATTGCCCGCCTCGCGGCCCTCGCGCCCCAGCTCTCCGCGGCGCTGCACCAGGGCATCGTGAAAGAACGCAAAGACCTGTACTTCGACGTGACGCGCAAATTCATGCGTGACGCCGAAGGGCTCGAAGCGCTTGAAAAGCGGGCGTGGGATCTCCGCGAATCCGCGGACGCGGCTTTTGATTCGCTCGCGCTGATGAGCACCAGAGGCCTTCCGCTGTTGAACGGTTTCATCCAGAAGGGCCTCTTGAAAGACGGCAAGCTCGAAGCCGCGCAGCGGGCCGTGGAAAATCTCGAACAGAACCTGAAGAGCGTGACTTCCTCCAGAGCGGAGTTGCGCACGGTTTCGCGTCCCGGCATCACGCCCGAAATCGCGGCGTACCTTGCCAGCCCGTTCAATCTGATGAAGCGCGGCGAAAACGGCGGCGTGATCCTCGAAGGCAAAGACATTGCCGAAGCCGGCGATCTTTTCGCGGCCGAATGGCTGCGCGCCATCCAGGAACGCCTCAAGACGATTCCGGCGCAGGAAAAAGTGATCAGCCACGTGGCGACAGGCAACACGCCCTGGATCGCCTACACCAAGGCCGCGGAAATCCTCAAGAACTGGAATTCGGCCGAGGCCCAGGCGTGGCTCACGAAGTACGGCCTCGATACCACGGCGAAGCCGGACATGGCGCGCGTCATCGTGCACCCGCTGGACGCTCTTTTCCCGCAGAAGCGGACGGATTATCACGCCTTCGCCAACATCCTCAACAATATGTTCGAGAGGCTCGGCATCCCGCAGGAAAACCGCCGCCTGTTCTATGGCGACGTGGCCGATTCCACCGGGAAGGCCATGAGCGATGCCGACTATGCGAAGCTCATGCAGTCCATCCAGAAGAACGGCCTTAAAATCGACGAGTTCCTGAAGTTGAAGACTTCGGGCGCCGATGCGGCGGCTTATAAATCCGAGTTCGACGCGTTCCCCGAACAGCTCGCATTCCTCGAAGCCTTTTACGCTTACTCGCGCGCCATGGCCGACGAGATCAAGGCGCAGGGCGGCGCCCACATCTTTATCTCGGGCGTCGGGCCGAATTACGAAGGCAAGGGCCACATCGGCTTCATGGAAGGGGGCACGCCGTTCGACCAGGGCCTGCTCATGGGCCTTGTCGGGTTCCACATGGCCTCCGACCACATGAAAGAAGACGGCGGCATGGCGAAACTGTGGTCTGACGCGGGCACGAAAAAATACGGCTTTGTGACGTACGGCTTCGACGAACTCCTGAAGCGTCCGGACGTGAAGGTCCTCGGCATTGCGACCGGCATCCAGAAAGCCGAAGCGCTGCGCCGCGGCATCGAAACCGCGCCTTCCGTGGAATATCCGATCTCGCGCCTCCAGAAAGAAAACGTCGTTTGGGTCGTGGACAAATTCGCGGCGCGCAACCTGCGCTACAAAACCAATTTCTGGGATTTCCAGGAACTGAAGCAGGCCGATTGGACCGAAGCCCGGATCGCGAAGCTCTTCACCACGCTTTCGCTCCAGGTGAAGAAGCCGGTCGCGGAACTCACGCCCGAAGATCTCTTCAAGTCCGAAGGCGGCCAGAACGCGCCGATCATGAGCGTGCGCCGCGCCAACTACGCAACGCTGCTGCAGGGAACGGCCGGCGCCAGCAACACCGAAAAATGGAACAAGCTGCGCGACGGCGTGGCCGAACGCATCCGTGCTAATCGGATCACGTCCGCCGAACTTTCGCAGCGCCTGGGCCTGAAACCCCGGTCGCACATTACCTTTATGAACCCGCACCTGGATGACGACATCCTCGCCATGCACACGCAGATCGCGCAGCTGACGCGCGAAGGCCACCAGGTGTCGGTGTGGTACACGGCGCCGGGCTACACGGCCGTGCACTCGACTTACGCTTACCACGTTCTCGACATGATCGCGGGCTCCACGGATCTTTTGAACGACCTCGAATACCTCGCTTCCACCGCGCGCGACGAAGGCGCTTTTGCCCGCCTGGAAGCGGACCTGTTGCAGCGGCTCATCCGCTCGCTGAAAGGCACGAACATCAACGCGCCTCTCGCGGCGCATGATTACGATGTTTGGAACCTGGAAAGCGCCGACGAACAATTTTACCGCGCGCGCCTCTTGCTGCTCCGCCTGTTCCATCAGAAGCCCGCGCTCGCGGCGAAGCTGCAGACGACCGAACAGTTCCGCGCCTTTGTGGCGGCGCTCAGGGCTTACGACGCGGGCCGGCCCGGATGGGGCAGCGAAGACCTTGACGTGATGAAAGACATCAAAGTCATCCTCCGCTTCGCGGAAGCGCAGAGCTCGCTCATGGAAGCCGGCGTGCGCTACGAAAACATCCACTATCCGATGAACGCGACCTGGTACGGCACGACGCGCAGCGGCACGGTCAAGGAACAGGACGTCGAAGACGTCGTGGCCGCGCTGAGGCACGACAATCCGGATCTGGTCATCCTCCCGAACGAAGAGTTCGGCGACATGGGCGCGCACGACAGCACGAAGCGCGAAACGTTCAAGGCCATCATGAAGCTGAAGGCCGAAGGCAAGACCGTGAAGGCGCTGGGCTACCGCGGCGTGTGGGACAGGACGCCGGCGACGGGCCTGGCCAACCAGGTTTCGATCCTGCACACGGCGGATGAACTGAATGCCATGGACTTTGCTTTCGAAGCGCATTTCCGCACGCAGTCGCGCGGGCGCCAGCCGGTTCCGGATTCCGGATTCGAAGAGCCGATGTCGTTCTCCAAGCAGGTTCTCATGAACGCCCGCCTCACGCGCGATGAAAGCGTCGCCCTCGGCGGCCCGCTGGATGCGAGCGTCGAAGGGGTGCTCAACTTCAATTATTATCTGAATTTCGATGACGCCGCCGTGCAGGCGGAAATCAGCGGCATGCTCGAAGAGCTCGACGCGGTCCGTCCGTCGGTCGAGCGCGCTTCGGCGACCGCGGTCAACGGCCCCGTGCCTTACGGCAAGCTGTCGTTTGCGAACGTGGCCCGTCCTCTTGCCCGCGTGGGACTGGACGTCGCCGACGTGCTGACCTGGAAAGAAATCCAGCGCACCGGCCTTCTGAACGAAGCCATCGGCGGGTTCCGCGACCTCGAGGCGTGGGAAAAACATTATGAAACGCTCGCGGCCCAGGCGGCCCAGGGCCAGGCCGTCGAAATCAAAATTTACCTGCGCGACGCCGCCGGCATCGTGCACGAAGAAGTGATCACGATGCCTAAGGATGCCCTCGAGCTTACGGCGCTCAATCTTGCCGAGCGCGTGGGCCTCGCGGCACGCATCGCGTCGCTCATCAACATCTACGGCCTCATCGTGGGCGCGACGGAAGTCGCGGTGGGCGTCTCCGACGAAACCGTGATTCCCGCCAGGACGCTGCTCGGCTGGGCCAAGGGCCTGCTGCCGGTTGCCTTCGGCATCTCGGAAACCATGGCGTCGTTCGGCAAGGGCATCACGTGGAATTTCGATGCGCCGAAACTGGAAAGCGCCGCTGCCGTGGAAGAAAAAGCCAAGGTTGCCGTGGATTACAATAAGGGCGAAGCCCTCGGCTTCGACGTGGGCGGCACGAACCTGAAAGTCGCGTACAAGAAAGACGGCAAGGTCATGTGGTTTGACGAAATCCCGCTGGAGAAGATGCCCAGGACTCCGCAAGGGCGCATCGATCTGGGCGGCTTCATTCAGGATTACATCGTCCGCATGGAGCACACCTACGGCACGACGCTGCGGGACAAACCCATCTACGTCATCGTTCCCGGCCCGGTGAATCCCGAAGGCGGCATCGTGGCCATGGTCAACCTCGAAACACAGTGGCCCGGCACGCTCGCTTCGTTCGAACGCCTGAAAGCCGCCGTTCCTACGGTCAAGTTCCAGAACGACGCGAACGCTTCTATCTTCCATCAGATCGCGGAACTCGGCCTCACCGGCAACGTGATCGGCGACACACTCGGCACCGGCATCGGCGGCGCCGTGGCCATCAACGGCAAGCTGCTTCCCGGACCCATGGAAACCCACGTGCGCAATTATTTCGGCGCCAATGCGGTTTTCCACGAAGGCTTCGGCATGCCGGGCGACATCGAATCGTATTCCAATGCTTCCGGCATCGTGCGCCGCGCCGCCCAGCTTTACGGCGAAAAAGGACTTACCGCTCCTTCCAGTCTGACACCGGCCATGCTGGCGCTCCGGCTCGAGCCTTCGAACCCTGACGTGGTTCTGGGTGAGATCGCGGTCCAGACTTTCCACGAGGCCGGAGCGAACCTCACGGCGTGGTACCGCCAGGTCGCGCGTGTCACCGGCATCAAGGAATGGGACGTCATTCACGTGGGCGGCATCGCGCAGGGCCGCACGATCGACAAGATTCAGGAAGGCGCGCAGACGGCAGCCGAAGCCGCGGGTCTGACGATCCGCCAGCACGTGGGCAAAGAATCCCCGCGCTCGGGCGCCATCGCGGCCGCCAACTTCAGCCTGCAGGACCAGCAGCTCGCCGCCGCTCCTAAATCAGAATTGCGCGTGAACGAAGAAGAAACCGTCGTCATCGTGACGCGCGTTCCGGCCAACGTGAAATTCGGCGTGTTCCTCGACCAGACCGTGCGCGGCCTGCTCGCGGCCGAAGGCCATGCGGGTGTCAACCCGCGCGAGTTCGCGGATGTCGTGTTCTACCGCGACGCGGTGCCCGGAAGCCCGATGATTCTCGGCAAACAGTTTCTCAACGATGCGCTGCCGGCCGGAGAACTGACGATTACTTATAAAGTGAAGCCGCAGGCCCAGGCCGTGGACCATGAGCTTGATACCGTGGCGCAGACGGCCTTCGCCAACACGCGGCTCATCCGCCGGCTTGTGACCGAAGTGCTCGCCAATTCGCAGCGCCGCGTCCTGGCCCGCGAAGGCCAGAACATCACGCCGTCTTTCCACGCGGGCGACCTGCTCTTCTTGAAAACCGCGGTTGCCGGACATTCGCCGCTTGTCCGCTATGTCGGGACGGAAAAACGCGATGTGACCTACGTGACAGAAAGCAACGCGACGGTCACGGAAAACCGTACAGTGGTCCTTGTGCAGTCGGTCTTTAAAGAAGGCGAAACGTTTGCGATCCCGATGACGACGCTCGGCAAAACCAAAGGCTTCGCGGCCCGCGTGCAGGAAAGCACGGTGGAACTGATTGTGCCGAACTCCCGCATCGCGGCGGCGATTCCGGCGGTCCTCAAAGCGGCCGGTACGGCTGTCGCCAATGCCGGCGTGCGGGAAATCGAACAGAAAAAAGTCTGGATCCGCCTCCGCCAGAACACGCAGGGCGAATTGCAGCTGCATGTTTCCCAGCCTGATGAAACTTTCACCATGCCGGAACGCACGGACGTCGAAGTCCCGTTCGCGGACGAATTGAATCCTCTGAAAGCCGTGGCCTACAATGCCGCGACTTCCGCAGGCGTTTTGGCGGAAGTGTTGAAGCCGGGCACTGTCCTCAAAAAGCCGCTCGTGGCTTCGGCGGACGGCTTGAACACCGAGCTTGCGCCGGGCGCGGTCCTTCATTTCGAAAAGCCGCTCGGCAATGTGCCGACGCTGGTCACGTTCGTGGCCGTCGACACCAAGCCCGTGAAGGTTGCCGCCGACCGCACGGAGAACAAGCTCGGCATCATCGTGAAATCCCTTTTCAACGACGGAAAACAGTATTTTCTGCCTTTCGCCAACCTGGTGAAGGCTCAGGGCCTCGAGCACGTCGTCAAGATCCAGCCGCAGTACGGCCAGGAGATCGAAGTGCAGCTGTCCTCGGGCGGAGCGGACCTGACCGTTGCCGATCATCCGGAAATCGCGGAGTTGCTGCGCGTCCTCAGCTGGGAAATGCCGGCGGATGCCATGCAGCGTCTGAACGTGCTCACGCCGGCCAACGACAAGGGCGGCTATGGCCCCCAGATCGCCGTACTGTTCAAGAAGGCGCGCCAGCGCATGGAAGTCAAAGTGCAGGCCGTGACCCAGCAGCAGCGCCAGGACGTGACGGTGTACACGCTCACCGATACCAAGACCGGTTCTTCTTTCGAAATCGTGCCGGCGTTCGGCAACAAAGTCATTTCTTTCCAGACACGCGTCAACGGCGACGACCGCGAAGTGCTGTATCAGCCGCAGGACCTTACCTGGGACGGCGGCATTCCGGTGCTGTGGCCGTTCGCCAACCGCATCCAGAACGGCAAGTTCACGTGGAACGGCGCCGAGCATGAGCTGGGCGGCGTCCCGGGCATGAAAGTCCTGCCCACAGGCCACGCCATCCACGGCATGATCGAAAGCGCGGACTGGATCGTCGAGAAGAGCGGCGAAGATGCCGAAGGCGTCTTCATCACGGCCACGCTCGACACGGCTCTTTATCCTTATATTATGGAACACTTCGGGGACGCGAAGCTGACGATGACCTACCGCCTGAAAGGCGCGCACCTCAGCGTTGAAACCACGATCCAGAACAAAGGCGCGGCGCCGATCCCGATGACGTTCGCGTTCCATCCGTGGTTCCGCATTTCCGAAGACCGGTCGCTGGTTTCCATACAGATGCCCGCCGCCGCGCGCTGGGCCGCGGACGAAGGTTTGATTCCGCTCCGCCAGGCGCCCGCCACGGTCGAAGGCGACGAGCATTTCGATCTGCGCGCCGGCAAAGTGATCGGCGGCGAACGCTACGACGACGTTTTCACGGGACTTGTTCCCGACGCGGAAGGCCAGGTCGTCACGACCCTGACCGACACCGGAAAAGACCATGTCATCCAGATTGCCCAGAGCGCCGAATTCGCGAACACGGTTTTCTATACGCCGGGGGACAAACCCACCGTGGCCATCGAGCCGCAGACGGGTTCGACCGATGCCATCAACATGCACAACGCGGGCATCGCGCAAGCCCATCTGACCGAACTCGCGCCGGGCGATACTTTCACGGGCACGGTTTCTTATACCGCCGCCGCGATCGCGCCCAAAGCCGAGCTGCGCGAAGCGCCGTCCGCGCTGCGGCTCCCGAACGAAGACTTCCGCCGCTGGCAGGAAGCGTTCCGCGTTGCGAAGCCTTACCTCAAAGATTACGACAACCGCCGCTGGGTGTCCGTGCACGTGGCCCAGGGCGTTTACGCTATTATCCCTTCGGACCTCGAACCGCAGATCCGCGAAGCCCTCGTGGAATTCCTGCAGCATGACCTGTTCTACTTTGATTATCCCGTGTCTAAACGCATGGGGACAGACGGCGCTGCGGCCCCGTCCCGCGTGACGGACGCCAGCTCGCTGACCGGCCTCGACATCTCGGTCATCGAAGGTATCGACGATTCCGAAAAGCATTTCCTCGGCGTGGCCGAAGCGCTTTCGCAGCAGCCCCACGGCTACGTGCAGGAATTCATGCTCTACGATTCGCCGGAAGAAGGCGAGCGCATGACGCAGGAAGCCGCGCGGCTTTCCCGGGAATTCAATGATGAATATCATTACGCCGGCTTTGCCGGACGCTACCGCCTCGAAGCCGTTTCGCGCAAGGAACTCGCGAGCCGGATCCGCGGCTCGATCGCCGATGTTTATAACGAAGCCCGCGGCGCCGGAAAATTGGCGAGCCTCGAAGAATTTACGCGCCACAACGTGACTTTCTCCAGCACGAACCGCAGCCTGCTCGCGCGCAGCCTCGCGAACATCGGCTGGCTCATCCACAAAGACTATCAAAGCCGCCGCCCGGCGTACGAAGCCATCCGCCGCGAGCGCTCTATGCGCCTTGCCGCGGGTCTCCTCGACGCGGAACTCATCCGCAAGCTCGACGAAGCCAAGAGCGTCCGGGTCATCCTCTCCGCCGTGCAGGAACTCATGCCGGACGTGGACCTCGTCGCGGTCCAGCTCTGGGAAGCCGAAGCCGCCCAGAGATGGTTCCACCGCAGCGCGTAATCCGGGCCTTTCGCGGGGCCCTGGCTTTCCTGCACTTAACTTTCGCCTGCTTTTCCCGATAGTTAGTCCATGCCTCAGCGAAAAATTCTCCTGCTGGACGGACCCCACAGCCCGTGGGTCGACATGCTTGCCGACTTTACGGACGACACCGCCTCGCAGTTCGAAAGTTTCACCGACGCGTCCACGGCCCGCACCGCTTTCCAGCGC
Source organism: Verrucomicrobiia bacterium (assembly GCA_035495615.1). Lineage (NCBI taxonomy): Bacteria > Pseudomonadati > Verrucomicrobiota > Verrucomicrobiia > Verrucomicrobiia bacterium. The sequence goes on from DATJFP010000077.1 coordinate 10,526, forward strand.
AGCCCGCATGACCTTGCCTTTATTAATCCCGGTCTGATGACCCTTCCGTTTGCCCAGGCCTTGAGCGCGCGGCGGGGCACCGTGTCCGATTTCCGCCTGTTCGCGTTGGGGGCGAAACCGCCCAAGGACATCCCGTGGGATGGCGTGTTCGAGGCGCCTCCATCCATGGCGGATTTTCAGAAAAAACTTTTTACGCAGCTCCGCTTCCCGCAAAAACTGCGTGTCCTGGTCATCGATGATGAAGAAGAAATCGGGCGCATGGTCCGCGATTTTCTGGAAAAGCGGGTGGATCCCTCGTTCGAAGTCCAGTACGCGCCCAACGGAGAAAAGGGCATGAGTGAAATCCTGAAAGATCCGCCGGACGTCCTGGTGCTCGACATCAAAATGCCCTACAAAGACGGCCGCGAAGTCTACCGCGAAGTCCGGAAAAAGAAGATGCGTTTTCCCGTCATCGTTTTTTTTGACGCCATTTCCGGCGACGAGATGGCCGAGATGCGTAAGCACGGCAGCCCCGCGGTCGTGGAAAAAGGCGCGCCCCAAAGCGCCCTTCCCGAGCTGGTGGAGCTGATCAAGAAAATGTACTACTTCGCCTGAGCCCTGAGCATTGCCCCGCCGCGAGCGAAAAGGCATACTATTAATATGAAAAAGGCCTGTGCCGTCCTCGCTTTCCTGCTTCTTCCGGGCTGCGCCAATTTCCCCCGGGCGACTCATGCGCCCGCGGCCCCGGGAAACGTCTACCGCGGCGTTTACCACGTGCACACCGAATTTTCAAAGGACTCCCGCGTCTCGCTGCAGCAGGCGCTCGCGGCCGGACGCAAGGCCGCCTTGGATTTTGTCGTGATCACCGACCACAATAACCGCAATGCGGCGGCCGCGTATCAATCGAGGCCGAACAAAGAAGGCCCGCTTCTCATCATCGGGGAAGAAATCTCGACTCCCGACGGCCACCTGATCGCGCTTGGGACCGGCGAAGCCGCGCCCAAGGGGAAAAGCACGGAAGAACTCATGGATTGGATTCACGCGCGCGGCGGCTATGCGATGCTCGCGCATCCGGTGGGCAAGCGGAGCGCCTGGCAGCGCCTCGATCTCAAAGGCTATGACGGCATGGAGATTTACAATTTCGGGCACCGCCTTTACGCGCTCAATCGCGCCGCGACCGGCGCCGCGTTCGGATTTTTGCACACGTCCGCGTTTTTGAAACGGGCGCTCGACAGGCCGGACGACTCGCTTGCGGCCTGGGACGCGCAGCTCAGGAAAAGGCCCGTGGCCGCCGCGGGCGCGGCTGACGCGCATGTCCATTTCCGGATGCTGGGACTTCCGTCTGAGAGCCTGCTCATGATGTTTCAGGCCGTGACACTCAATGTTCTCGCGGACGCGCCGGACGAGCGCAAGATCGTGGACGCGATCGGAAAAGGGCGCAGCTTTATTTCGTTCGATACGCGCGGCCTTGCAAGGGATTTCAGATTTTATGCGGAGGCCGGCGGAAAGATTTATCAAATGGGGGACCGCGCCGCGGCGGGCATCAAAACATTTCACATCAACGCGCCCGGAACCGCGGAGATCCGTCTGCTCAAAGACGGAGATCTTTTCGCGGGATCGACCGGTCCGGGAATCGAGGTCGATACCGCGGACGCGGGAGTTTATCGTGTGGAGGTGACCAAAGATGGGAAACCTTGGATTTTTTCCAATCCCATTTACGCCGATTAACCGCGGAAGACGGAAAGGGCTCAGCGTTTTTCTCGCGGTCCTGCTGGCTTTGCAAAGCGGCTGCGCCGTGTGGCGGCCCCTGCATAAAGCCCCCGCGGCGCCCGCGCTTCCGCCGGGATACGAAGGCTATTACGATTATCCCAAAGGGGATTATCCGGAAACGCTTGTCCTCGAGGAAAAGACGAAAAGCTACGTCATGCGGCGCTACGAATTTCCTCTGAACCTCGCGCCCGAGCTTTATCCCGAAGACCCGCAGGCCCTGAAGGCCAGGACCGAAGAGCTTTTCAAGACGGACCAGAAAACCGCGAACGACCAGAAGCTCCAATACCTCAACCGCGTGGACCTTTATCTTCCCGCGAACCTCAAGCCCGGCGAAAAAAGGCCGGCCATTCTGATTTCGCCCATTCTCGGCGGCAACATGGTGGTCGATCATTTCGCGCGCTATTACGCGGGCCGCGGCTACATCGCGGCCATTGTGCACCGGAAAAAACCTTATCTCACGGACAACGCGCCGGACCTGGAAGGCGTGGAGCATTACCTGCGGTCTTCGGTGATCCGCCTGCGCGAAGCCGTGGACTGGCTGAGCGCAAGGCCTGAGGTGGACGCGGACCGCCTCGGCGCTTTCGGCGTGAGTTACGGCGCCATCCTCCACGCGGTGCTCGCGGCGGTCGAGCCGCGCATCCGCTACCACGTGCTGGCCATGCCCGCGGGGCCGCTGCCGGACGTGATTATCGAATGCCCGGACGCGATGCTGGCGAAACTCGTGCGCAAGGTTCACGAGGAATACGGCTGGCCGCGGGATAAAATCTACGGCGAGCTGAAAGAACATATCCGCACGGACCCCATCCTCTTGGCGCCGTACATTCCCAAGGACAAGGTGCAAGTTTACGTGGCGGCCTTTGACCGGGTCGTGGGCGCCCGGCGTTCTTTCGGCTTATGGAAGGCCATGGGCAAGCCGTCCTTGAAAGTGCTGCCGTTCGGGCATTATGGCGGAATCCTGGTGTTTCCGCTGCTCGAGACGCAGTCGTATCTCGCGTTCAGGAAGCACTTGAAGCCCGCGCCTCCAGCTCCTCGAAATTGAAGTGATAGTAGCCGCTGTCCACGGCTCTTTTGTCACCCTCCGCGTTGGCCACGCAGAATTCCGGAAACTCATAGACGACGCTTTGGATATTCGACTTCGGCGCGAGCTCGTGCGCGATGGATTGCGCGGTTTCGGTCGTGATCTTCCCGTAATTTTCCTGCACCAGATGCCCGTGCTTTAAATAGCGGATCTCGTACGCGCTTCCGGTCGGCGGTTCGAGGCCCGGCTTTTCCGGCTCTCCGCCCGAAGCGGTCTGCAATTCGCGGATCGTGGGATCGAGCGCGGGGTCCCCGCGGAAAACCGCCTGCGGCAGCGTGAAAGCGTACGCTGCTTCCTTTTCTTTCGGATCGTCGTCGCGGAAAAACGCGACGTGGCTGCGCGTGGCCTCCACGACCAGCGCTTCTTTTTTCACGGCGTCGGCGATCACG
>DATJFP010000078.1 GCA_035495615.1 Verrucomicrobiia bacterium
GATGATGGACTGATACTTGGAATCGCGCGGGATTTCCGCGCCCAAACTGAGAAACACGTCGTGCGTGAAGCCCGAGCAGTCCCGGCCGTTGTACTGCCCGCCCCATCCGTAGCGCGCACCCAGCAGCTTGAAAGCCTGGCGGATGATGTTAGCCTGGCTGAAAGCCGGAAACTTGGCCGACACGTCCGCCTGAGGATCAAGATAAGCCTTTTCGAGGGAAACCGCGCCGTCGGATTTACGGAACGGCATCCAGACCGTGCGCGGGGTCAGCTTCGCGCGTGGAAGGACAGTGCCCATGCTCGCGCGGCCGACCGAAGCCGTAAGCTCCGGGTCGGAATAAATTCTCACGCTCTCGCCCGTCACCACAAAATAGTCCGTCGACTTCACATATTCTTTCATCTCGCCGCGCGAAGGAAACAGCGCGATGTCTTTGGCGTGCACCCACCCGCGCGAGTAAGGCGCCTGCAGGTAATACCACTGGCCGTCGGGAGACGTGTGCAGGATGCCGACGGGCGTCCAGGTCTTGATCTGCGTGAACTGGAGCTGGTCGAATTCAATGTCGCCCAATTCCTCGAGCATTTTCACATCGGTCGGCACCGCGCGGACGGACGCGGGCCTGACCGCGACGCCCCATTTCAATTTCACGCGGCTGGGCACGGTTTCCCAGGCCATGACGGGCTTCACTTTCTGTTCAAAAAATTCTTTGGGAATGCGCTGATCATCCACCCCGAACAGAAGGCGGTTGCTGACGGTATTGTAGGTGGATTCCAGGGCCTCGCTGACTTCCGCCCCCCGCCGCGAAGCATCCAGCTTGAAAACGTTTTTGCGTTCCTGAATGGCGTCTTCGATTTCCTCGTTGAATTCGCTGAGTTCCGCGGGCGTCTTGATGGGCGTTTCCGCATTCGGGATGCGCTTGATCCAGTAGTCGGGATTGAGCTGTTCGGGCGTGACGCTGGTCAGCATCAGCGGGCCTTTGGGAAGCGGAGGCAGTTCTTCTTCCGCGCGGCCCAGAGGAGCCATGAGCAGGACGGCCGTCAAAAGAGACAAAGCCTTGAGCGTACGGCGGTTTTTGGTCAAAAATAATTTCATGCGATTTAAGTAAACCCTTTTCCGGGGGTTATCAGAAGCGAGGGAGGCTTCTCAGCGAAAGGAACCCCATTTTACAACGGCTCGCGCGCGGCTGCAATGTCGCGCTTCGATTTTTTTACGCGGCTTTTACTTCCCGCCCGCAGACGCGCCGCTTTCCGGGCGCATACTCGCCTCTATTGAAAGGGGCTCTATGAACATAATGTATCGTTTACTTTACCGCATTCTTGAAGTTCTCGACGGCACCTGGATGAGCTGCGTGCGTTTTTTTCCCCGCAGGCCTTCGGCCAGGATCAAACGGGAGCTTCGCAGGAAAATCATCGCGGCCTGGGAACTTGGATCGGTTTGACGGGCCGGCGGCGGATTTCTTCAAAACGGAAAAGGCGGATTACGCGACCGCGGCGTCCGGCCCGAGCGGGATGCCCATGCTCCCTCCGAACGCAAGCGGGCGGGAAACATTACGAATGCGGAAGCGGTCCCGGGCGGGATCCATGCTTTTACGGTAGTAGACGATTTTTTTGATGCCGGGATTTTCGCGGAGGCAGTATTTCACGAGCCGGCGCACGGCAATGGGAATCTTTCCCTCGGAAGCCACGAACGGAATATAGAGGATGTCCCCTTCCTCTTTTTCCGGCATCTTGTCTTTGCCTTTCTCGTCCCATGCCTTGATCCGGTACGCGCCGAGCACGGCGTTCAGCTGGGACCCCTTCACCGAGCAATAAAGCCAGCGGCGGCGGTGCATATAAAGAAGCGTGCTCATCCACTGGGCAGGCAAAAGATGCGGGCAGGCTTCGGAAGAAAGCACAAGCTCGTAGATTTTGGACAGAAGCTCGTTCTCGGTCATACCGCTCCTTGGGGAAGGCCCGGGTTAATGATAAGTAACGGCGAAAGTTCCCCGGGATAAAGGAAATTTTTACGGGACGGGCGGTCCCTGGCGGGCGGCCTGCTCTAAGTCCTTGGCCAGTTTGGCATAAAGGCCTCCGAGACGGACCAGTTCCTCGTGCGTTCCCCGCTCCACGATGCGGCCCTGGTCCAGGACGAGGATCAGGTCCGCGTTCCGGATGGTGCTGAGGCGGTGGGCAATGGCGATCACGGTCTTGTCGCGCAGCACATGTTCCACGGCTTTTTCCAGGCACTGCTCGGTCACGGAATCCACGGCGCTTGTTGCTTCGTCCAGGATCACGAATTCTCCGGCGCCGGCGACAGCCCTCGCAAAGCAAAGCAGCTGCCCCTGGCCCGAGGAAAGATTCTTTCCATTTTCCGCCACGTGAAAATCGTATTGGCCCGGCAGCCGCCCGATGAACGAGTCCGCGTAAACGTAATGCGCCGCGGACACAATATCGTCCGCACCGATGCCGTGCCGGTCCAGCCCGATGTTGAAGGCCACGGTCTCTTCGAACAGATGCGCGTCCTGCGTCATGATCGCGATTCTCCGGCGCACGCGCGGCGGCGCAACCTGGGCCAGCTCCGCGCCGTTTAGCCGGATCGAGCCTTCGTAACCTTCATACATCTTGCCCAGCAGCCGGATGATCGTGGATTTTCCGGAACCGGTCGGCCCCACGATCGCAATCCTCTGCCCTTTGCGAAGCGTGAACGAAATGCCGTCCAGGACGTCCGGCCCCTGCTTGCGGTAGCGGAAGCGCACGTTCTCGAAGCTCAGCTCGCGGAACGCATCGCCCGGATCGGCCTGGCCGTGACGCGGCTCGGACGGCACCGCATAAGTCTGATCCATGTGCTCGAGCGCGGCGAACGACTTCTGGAGCACCGTGAGATGCCCCGCGAAATCGCGGATCGGCGCGAACGCGCGGTCGACAGAATTCATGAACGCGATCAAAACGCCTACCGTCACGCTGCCCGCGGCAATGCCTTTCGCACCCGCCCACAGGATCAGGACCAGCGCAAAATTGGTCAACCCTTCCACGCCGGAAGCCACGCTGACTTCCGCGAAATTGGCGAGCCGCTGCGCGTTGTAGTAGCGGTGGTTTTTCTGCGCGTAGCGTTCCGCGGCCCGGGCTTCGGCCGTGTAAAGCTGCAGCGTTTTCACGCCTTTCAGGCATTCCTGCAAAAAACCGGTGGATTCGGCCAGCGCCGCGCGCGCGCTGAGATAAATCGCGCGCAGTTTGATCTGCACCCAGCGGATCAGGAAAAATGACGGGACCAGGACCGCGAGCAGGACCAGCGTGAGCGATCCCGCGATGTGGAAGAGAAAAAGAAGCAGCGCCGTGATCTTCAGGACATCCGTCAGCACCCCGACCATGCCGACGCTCAGCGATTCGCCGATGGAATCCGTGTCCGTCGTGAGCCGCGTCAGGATGGCGCCGACCGGATGATGGTCGAAAAAAACGCGCGGCAGGCGAAGCACGTGCCGGTAAAGATCGCTGCGCAGGAAATAAATGCCCGTCTGCCCCACGGCTTGATAGATATAGGCGCACGAGCCGTCCACGGCATAGCTCAAGGCCCAGACGCCCAGCATGGCCGCAACGAGCGCCGGCATTTTTTCCCAGTGCCCAGCCATGAGGCAGGTGTCCACGAACGTCATGAGAAGCCACGGGCCGAGCACCGCGGCCGCGATCGACAGGGGCAGCAGGCCGAACGTGATTTTGACCCACAGGAGTCTCGGCCGCAGCGCGCGCAAGGCCTTCGAAAGGAGCAGGAGTTTCTTTTTCATGTTTCCTCCGCCCCGCCGGGCACGCCCGGCTCCGCGGGTTCCGCGGTCGCTTCTTTCGGAAATTCTTCTTCCCTTTCGGGCGCCGCGTTCTGCAAAAGCCACGTGTCGCGGTAAAAGCCTCCGCGGCGCAGCAGCTCTTCATGCGTTCCCTGGTCCGCGATTTTTCCGTCTTCCAGCACGAGGATGAGGTCCGCTTTTTCGAGCGCCTTCACGCGGTGCGAGACAAGGAGAAGGCTCTGGATGTGCCGCTTTTGATAAATCGTCTCCAGAAGCCGCCGCTCGGTTTCATAATCCACAGCCGAGAGCATGTTATCCAGGATCAGCAGCGAGCACGGCGCAAGCAGCGCGCGGGCCAGGGCCATTCTCTGTTTTTGCCCGCCGGAGAGCATGATGCCTTTTTCGCCCACGAGCGTTTTCTCCTGCTGCGGAAAATGCCTGACTTCATTTTCCAGGGCGCATTCCCGAAAAATCCGCCACAGCTCGTCGTCCCCCAGATGCGCGCCGGAAAGAAATTCCACGTTGTCGCGGACGGTTTCCGAAAAAAGAAAAGGTTCCTGCGTGACGGTCCTGATCTTCGAGCGGAGTTTCGCGAGGTCCATGACCGCCGCGTCTTCCCCGTCCACGAAAATGCGGCCGGGGCCCGGATCGAGGTACCCGTTCAGGCAATTGACGAGCGTCGTCTTTCCCGCGCCGATGCGGCCGAGAATCCCCACGACCTTGCCCGGCGGGGCCTTGAAGGAAACGCCGCGCAGGATCTCACCGTCCGCCCCCGGATACGCGTAATGAAGGTCGCGCACTTCCAGTCCGGGCTCAGGCTTTGCCGGCGCCGCAATGGCGGCCGCTCGGGCCGGAGCGCCTTCGCTCCGGCACTGAGAAGACCCTCCGCGCTCGAAGCGCGGAGCTCGGGCCGGCGGCTTTTCGCTCAGGATCGTCTCGATGCTTTCCAGGCCCAGGATGCCCTGCTGCAGCATGTTCGTCATCCAGTTGAGGCCCATGAGCGGCGCCATGATGAGCGCGATGTAGGCGAGGTAGGCCGTAAGATCGCCGACCGAAAACTCCCCGCGCAGGACCATGCGCGCGCCGAGCGCGAGCACCAGGATTTTCAGCAGGGATTCGAGGCTGCCCAGGAGAGGCCCGAGAAAGCAGTTCCACACCGACATCTTGAGGCCGGTCGTGAGCCAGCCGAGATTGTGCGTTTTAAATTTGCGGCGTGCCCACCGGGCCATGGAAAAGTTTTTGATCACTTCGACCGCGGACAACGACGACGCGCTGAAGGCCGAGAGGTCGCGCATGTGCGCCATCTGCCGGCGTGAAAGGATGCGGACATGCTCCATGCCGGTCCGGTAAACCGCGAACACGACGGCCGCAGCAAACGCGGCCCAGAGCGTGAGCCGGGGCGACAAGCGCCACATCTGGGCCGGGGCCAGGGAAAATGACGACAGGAGATTCACGACCTGGAAAACGCCGAAGCCGCACAAGAGGCGTACGCCGGTGATATCGTTGTTGATCCGGGAGATGACCGCGCCGGAGGAATTGCGGTCGTAATAATTTTTGTCCAGGGAGAGGAGTTTTTCGAGCAGGTCCCCTTTCATCCGGCGCTCGATTTCGCGCGCGGCATTGTAAAAAAGGAACCGGGAAAAGATGCGGGCCGCGGCCATGCCCGCGGCAAGCGCCGCCATCACGGCCAGGTAACGGCGAAGCCGCGAAAAATCCGCGCCGCCGGACGTGATCAGGTCGACACTCAGCTTGATGTAATGCGGCAGCGTCACCGCAATCCAGTTCGTGCCGAGCGTGGCCAGCGCCGCCAAAAGATACTCGGCCTTATGCTGGCCCAGATAATGAAAGAGAAGCCTCATGCGGCGGGTCGCCATGACAGGTCACGCCTCTTCGGGCGGCTTGACGTGGCGGAAGGCCCGATACATGAGAACGTCGTAGACGACCTTGATCGAGGACCCGATGTAGATGCACGCGGGCAGGCTGAGCGCCTTGATCACCGGCGCGGCCACCATGGATGAAAAAGCCCAGGCCAGGTTCCGCGCCAGCGTGGCCGATCCCGCGGCCAGCGTGCGCTCCTCTTCCTTGACGATGGCCACGATATAAGACTGGCGCGTGGGCAGGTCCATTTCTACGAGGGCCTCACGCAGCAGGAACAAGATCACGGCAATCGGAAGCGTCGGTGAAAGCGGCACGAGCATGAGAATGAGACTCGAAGGCAAATGCGTGAAGACCATGGTGTTGACGAGACCGATCCTCTTCGCGAGCCAGGCCGCGCCCAGATGCGAAATCCCGTTGGCCAGGCGCGCCGCGAGAAAGAAAGGGCCGAGGAACGCTTCCGAAACGCCGAAGCGCTGGAAAAACCAGTAACTCAGAAGCGCCGTGCTCAAAAATCCGCCGCCGAAACTGTCCAGACCCGAGATCAAGGCGAACTGGCGGATCAAAGGACGCGACTCCGCGGAAATCTTGCCCTGAGTAATCGCCTTGGCCGCCTGCTCCGGCGCGGACTGCACATGCCCCAATTCCACCCGGCGCGGGATCAAAAGGACGAGCACGCCGGAAAGAAAAACCAGCGCGCCGTAAAAAATCCACGTGGCCTGATACGAACCCAGCAGCGAGAATCCGGCCCTTTCCCGCAGGAGCGCAGGAATGATGCCGAGAAAAGCACCCACGGCATTGCCGGAATCCACGACCAGGCTATACCACGCAAGCGTCTGGGTCCTGTGCCGCGAGTCTGTCACCTGCGCGAGCATGATCTGGTCGAGGGTCATGCTGGCCCCGCGGTCGCGGCCCATGCCGTTCACCATGCCGATGAAAAAGGCCGTGAAGAGGACGGCTTCCGACCTCGAAAGCGCCGCGGCAAGGCCTCCCGCGGCCATGAGCAGCCCGACAAAGGCAACCGAAATTCTTCTTCCGAAGCGGTCCCCGGCAAAAGTCACGATAAACGTGGCCGCGGCGCAGCCGCAAAGCCCGAGCGAAACCGCGAACGCGATCTGGAAAGGAGTGAACCCGGCTTGGGCGAGATAAACGGAAAGAATGACGCTGGAAAGGCTGATGGCCACCGCCCGCAGTCCCGCGGCCCCGAGAATGAGGAAACAAGCCGGGCCCATCAGACGGGGTCCGGAAGGCGGGAAGCGTCGAGCCCTTCGTAAAATTGGCGCACGGCACTGTCGGCAATTATTGAGCGGGCTTCCCATCCGCTCAGGCTCACGCCGCTGCCGTTGCGCGCGCGGCTGAGCGCCACGTAAGCCTGTCCCGGTTCCCACAGCGATTTCAAATCCACGTGCACGCGGTCGAGCGTGGTGCCCTGGATTTTGTGGATCGTGCTGGCGTAGGCAAGGTTCACGGGGAAATTATGCGCGAACGCGACTTCGTGGCCGTCTTCGTCCTGGATGCTGAACGTAAATTTGTTGATCTCCATGCGCCGGCCGCGCACCTGCACGCACAACGTCTCGTCGGTCATGTCCACGACATGCCCGACCGTGCCGTTGATGAAACGCTGCTTGGGATCGTTGACGCGCAGCATGACGAGCGCGCCTTCTTTCAGCTCCAAACTGGGCGGGATCGGCGCTTCTTTCATGAGCCGTTCCATGTAAGGCTGCGCTCCGCCGTATTCGGTATCGTAAAGGCGGGCCGCGAGCGGAATCTCCGCGAGCTTGGCCTTATTGAAAGCCTCGGTCTGGACGCGGCGCGGAAAAAGATGAGGCACGTCGCTTTCGAGCTCCTCTTCCATGGTGAGCCGGCCGTTCAGGAAAGCCTCGGTCTTTTCGGTCAAGGCGCCCCAGCGGATTTCTTCGAGCACTTCGAGAAATGCCGCGTCGCGCGTTCTTTTCACTTCGCGCAGCACCACGGTCTGAAACACGGACCGCTCCCAGGCCGGTCCCTGGAACCCCCACATCCGCTCGGCTCCCCGGCTGATCGGCGGAAGCTGCGCGAAATCCCCCACGGCGATGATGCGGATGCCGCCCCAGGGCTCCTGCGACTGCCGCACGGCGCGCGCAACGGCTTCGGCCGTGTCAAGGGTCTCGGACGAGAGCATGGAAATTTCATCGATGATCAGCGTGCGGGCGTCCCGGAGCCTTTTCTTGAGCCGGCTGTTTCGGACGGCCTTGTCGAACACGGCTTTGGGCCCGCCCTGCATGATGCCCAGGCCGAAGAAGCTGTGAAACGTGCGTCCGCCGACGAGAATGGCCGCGGCGCCGGTGCTGGCAATGACCGGAACGTCGTCCTCGGTGTGGGCCAGATATTCGCGGATCAGGAAGCTTTTGCCCGTGCCCGCGCCTCCGGTGATGAAGATATTGGCGCACGAATCCGTCAGCAGGCGCAGGCCGTGCTGCTGCGAAGGCGTCAATTCATGAGGAGAAGGTTCGGGGGCGGCTTTATGCGTCATTAACGGGAAAAGTTTTTTGTGATATGTTGGTATGGGAAATGGCCGTGACTATCTTATACGAGGCCCCATGAAAGTAAAATCAAAAATCCAGCCGGTCCTGATCATCCACGGCGGCGCGGGCTCGAGCCCGGGCGGCCACCGCAGCGCGGAACTGCGCAAGAAAATAAGGCGCGTGCTTTCGGCCGCGCACAAAAAGCTTTTGGCTTCCAGCGCCGTCGAAGCCGTGACTTACGCGGTCAGGCTCCTGGAAGACGATCCGGCTTTCAATGCCGGCACGGGTTCTGTACTCCAATCTGACGGCAAGGCGCGCCTGACCGCGTCGGTCATGGACGGCGAACGCCTCGTCTTCGCCGCGGTCATCAACGTCGAAAACATGAAGAACCCCGTCCTGATTGCGCGCAAGCTCCTGGAAGAAGAGTCCCGCATCCTCTCGGGCCCGGGCGCGTTTCGGTTCGCGCGCAAAAAAGGATTCAAAAAGCACGACCCGCGCACGCCGCTTTCGATCCGGGCTTGGCGCAAGAAGAAAGCCCTGGGATGCGACACGGTCGGGGCCTGCGCGCTGGACGCCTCGGGCCGCCTGGCCAGCGCGACGTCGACGGGCGGACGCGGCATGGAATTTCCCGGCCGCGTCAGCGACAGCGGCATGCCCGCGGCGAATTACGCGACCGCGGATGGCGCGGTATCCGCGACCGGGCACGGCGAGGAAATCGTGGACGAGGCTTTGGCCGCCAGGATCATCCAGCGGGTGCAGGACGGCATGACCCTGGAACGCGCCTTCGCCAAGACGTTTGCCGAAGTGCGGCGCCGGAAAAAACGCATGGGCGCCATTGGACTCGACAAGCGGGGACGAATCGCGCATCGGACTTCGACGCCGAGCCTGATCTATGGCTGGAAAAAAGGCGGGACGATCAAGACCTTCTAGACGGGCTCCGGAAAGTTCAGGCTGCGGGCCATCTTGAAAAAGACAGGCTGCTGCTGGACGAAAGTGGCTTCTTTGCCGCTGAACGTCACTGAGTAAATCTGCTCATTGCGCACCATCACGTAATTCAAATACATCATGCGCGTTTTGCCTTCCATCTGCTTCCGGAACTTGCCCTTCAGCGTGTAAAGGCAGTATTTGGTCCGGGCCCCGTCGATCTCGGTAAAGCCCTGAAGACGCATGTTCACGGAACCGTACATGGGCGAAAACAAGTCTTCCCATTTGAGGTCTTCGGTTTCCATGCCCGCCCCATCCCGGACGGAGATGTTCACGCTTGCGCCTGAGGTGTATTCCGAAAAAGACGCGGCAACGCCTTCGTATTGGGGAATCTTCGGGGCCCAGCCTTCGGGCACCTCGATCACGAAGCGGCGGTCCGGGTCTTGATAAGGTTCTGCGAGCGGCGCGCGCATTGCCGAGAAAAAAACCGCGATGCCGCAAAGAAGGGCGAAAACCTCAGGTCGTTTCATTTTTCTTTCTTTCTGGGAGCGGCAAAGGCTCCGGAGATTTTTCAACGGCTACTTTGTACTGCGAACGGATCTTGGCCTGGATCTTCAGCGCAGCCTTGGAATGGGCGTCCGACTTGACCATGTCTCCCAGCGCGATGTAAATCCGCGCCAGGTACAAATGCGCGGTCTCGCTTTCGGGGTTCTTCTGCAGCCCTCTCTCGAAATAATCGGCCGCTTCCTTCAGGCGCCGGCGGTCGGTAAAAAAACGGCCCGCCCAAAAATAAGCCTCCGCCTGTTCCGGGAAGGCTTTCGGCATTTCCGCGTAAATTTTTTCCGCATTCGCCCAATCCTGCTGGGCCTCGAACCCCGACGCTTCGTGCTGCATTTCCTGAAGTGTCTTGGCCTGGGCGAGAGCCGGGCCGCTGAGCGCGGCCGCCAGGAACAAGGCGAAGATTTGGGAAGTTGCGGGTCTCATGAGGTGCTTCCGAAAAAAAACTCGGGGAAGATTGCTCTTCCCCGAGTTTCAAAAACTTAGGTTAGGCCGCCTTGTATTCGAAATTGGCGGTCGCGTCGCCGCTTTCGGTGACCGTGATTTCCTGGGTCTGCGTTCCGTATTTTTCATGCCAGGCCTCGATCGTATACTTGCCCGGGGGCAGGTCCTTGATCGTGAACGAGCCGTCGTCGCCGGTCACGCCGAAATACGGGTGCGGCAGAACGCCGACATAAGCGCGCATCCAGGGATGCACGTCGCACTTGATTTTCACCATGATTTCGGGCGTCGTGAATTTCTTTTTGACTTTCATGCCCTTGATCGGCATGCCGAGGTTAAACTCTTTCTCCGCCGTCGGCATCGCGTGCACGTTGTGCAGCGTGCTGTCGCTGTTGATGATTTCGAAGTCCTGATTGACCTGAGCTCCCATGACATGCGGCGTGTAAAGGCATCCGCTCTGGTCGAATTTCACGGGCTCTTTCGGCGTTTCGAAGGTCTTGCCTTCGAGGCCCGTCTTCACGTACACGAACACGTTCTTCAGAGTATTGTTGGAATTCACGATGACTTCGGGGTTCGTGACCGGCGTCGGATGAGCGCTCATGCACGTCGGGTCCGCGTTCATTTTGATGACGTCTGCGGCGGGCGCGGTTCCGGAAAAGTTCACGCTTCCGGTAAGATTGGCCGCCATGGCCTGCGAAGGCAGGATGATGAGGCCGAGAATGACGAAGGCTGACAAAAACGTTTTCATTTTATCCTCCATGGGTTCAGTCCAGTATCATAGCCGTAACCAAAAAAATAGCAAGCCGCCGGGATGTCGGGGTTTTCCCCGAAACTAGCCCTGGGAGGCCGCGGCCGCCGCCTGCGTGACCTTTTGCGCCTCTTCAGGCGTAAACTGCCAGAGGTAGTCCCGGATGGCCTCGATCTGTTTGACGGCGTCGCCCTCGAAAATATTCGGGATCGGCGATTGCCCGTCCGCGAAGAAGGTCGGCATCATCGTGCCCTCAAGAAGGGCCTGGGGGTCTTTGAGCCACTCAGGAACCCAGTCGGCCTGGAGGCGGTGCTTGGCCATGGTGAGGTCCGGCGCCAGGAACGAGGCGGTAAGCCCCGGTTCGGGATTGGATTTGTGGCATTTGATGCACTGCAGGGTCGTGAAAAGCTGACGGCCCGCGTCGATTTTTTCGGGCGTGGATTCCACGGCTTCCGATTTATAGGAAATCTGGGCCTTGTCCAGATTGTGGAAATATTCCACAAGCGTATTGAGCTTGGCCTCGTCGAAGCCGAACGTCGGCATCCGGTATTTCAACCAGGGGCGGATGGTCGTGGGGTTCTGGATGAAATGGTAGAGCCACTCGCCCTGCACTTTTTTGCCCTCTCCTTTCAGGATCGGCGGCGCGTTGCCCGGATCCTCGGCGAGCGTGCGCAAAAGGCCGTCTTTCCCGTCGAGCGTGTGGCAGCCGTTGCAGTTGAAGCGCGCGACAATAAGCCGCCCCTCTTCCACTTTTTTCTCGTTGAGGTCGAGGTTCTTCTTCATGTCCATGGGGATATATGCCTTCTGCAGGCTGAGCAGAAACGTCGTGAGCGCGTCGGCCTGTTCGTCCGTGAAATCGAAATTCGGCATGCGCAGTTTTTCATGGTAGGTTTTGACCTTGCCCTGGTCGAAAAAGCGCGGGTCTTTCATTTTCTGGAAGAACCAGGCCTCGCGCGTGTGCGGCAGGTCGGAAAGCGCGAAGTCCAGCTTCTTGATTTCCTTGGAGCCTTCTTCAGTCAGGTCTGTCCCGATGCGCTTGGCGTCTTCAAAGCCCTTGATGTCGTGGCAACCCATGCAGCCCTGATGGCTGATGCTCTGCTTGCCCACGTATTCGAGTTTTTCTTCGGCGCTCATCTTGTCGAGCGAGGCGCGCGCTTCCTGCTGGCGCATGCGGCCGGTCATGAAGGCCATGGCGAGCGTATCCACGACTTCGGGCGACACGCGCGGCGGCGTGATGCCTTCGAACTTTTCGTTCTTGTCCGCGAGCAGGAAGGCGGTCAGGTCCGCGGCTTCCTGGTCGGAAAGACGCAGGTTCGGCATGCGCGTGTCCGGCCAGTAATGCTTGGGATTTTTCAGCCAGGTGTAAAGCCAGTCGGCCTTGACCTTGCTGCCCAGCCCGACCAGCTCGGGGCCATGCTCGCCGCCCTTGATCTCCCCTTTGGAATGGCAGCCCATGCAGCCCACTTCCTGGAAAATCTTTTTGCCGTTTTCCGCGTCACCCTGCACCGGCGGCGGCGTGAGATCAACCGGGTCGGAATTCTTCGTGAGGTATGCGGCAATGCCCGCGATCGCGGCATTGCTCTTTTCCACACTCTCTTTGTCGGAAGTGTTGCTGAGGTGGAAGATGCGCGGCATCTTGGTAGAAGCCCGGAATTCTTTCGGATTCTGCAGCCAGCGCACGATCCAGTCGGACTCGACCTTGCTTTGGATGTGCGTGAGGTTCGGGCCGACCTTCCATTCGCCGTGCTGCATGTTGTCGACTTTGTGGCAGGCATAGCAGCCGTTCGTCTGGGCCAGGCGCCGCCCCTCGTTCAGCTTGTCGGCGCCGGGGATCGCGAGCTCGCCCTGATGGCATTTGGTGCAGGACGCCTGCACATGATTGAGCGGCAGCATCTTGTCCGCCCAATGATGCATCTCGTGCCAGTGGTATTTCTTTTTCCAGGCCTTGGCCTGGTCTTCGTTTTGGGGCGTATGCGCGGAAGTCGTAAAATTTGCGGAATGCCCGCTGCCGCCGTGGCAGATGGTGCAGCCGATCGTTTCCATGGGATGGGGGGAATTCTGGCCCAGATAAAGGTCGAGGTTCGGATGCGTGCGGAAAGGCTGCGGCGCATCTTCAAAGCCTTTCTGGTCGATGCCCAGGTGGCAGCTCACGCAGCGGTCGACTTTGGGCACTTTCTGAAAATAGTAGTCGTCGTAGAGATGCGAGACCACGATCTGCTGGATCTGGAGCGACGGCGCGATAAAATCCAGCATCGGGGCGTTCAGGATATTTTTGACGAGCGACGGCGAGAGCTTTTTGATCTGCTGCTGGAACTGGTCGACGTCCTTGGTCATCTTGGAAACGTCTTTTTGCAGCTTTTTCTCATGCTCGAGGAGCGCGTCGATCGCCGCCTGCTTCTCGTCGCGTTGGGCCTCAAATCCTTCGAGCTTCTTTTTTAATTCCGCGATCTTGGGCTCACGGTCCTTGAGCATCTTGTCGTAATGCTCGGTCTCTTTTTCCTCGTTGTGTTTTTTGACCTCTTCGTAGAAATAGCGGTTGGAATCCTGGTACTGCTTGAGCGTCTGGTACTGTTTGTTCGCGACCGTGTAGTCCAGGTTGATCTTGTCGCGCTCTTTCTCGAGCGCCTTGATCTCGCCGCGCTTGGCCGCCGCGTCCTTGTCCGCCTGGGCAAGCTCGGCTTTCAGTGTCTCGAGCTGCTTTGCGTCCATGGCCTTTTTCGCGGTCTCGAGCTGAGCCTGGATCTTTTCCCGCTTGTAGGCCATGAATTTTTTCTGCCAGACCTTCCATTCGCGCGTGGAGTCCTGGAGAATCATGCCGGCGAGGCTCAGCAGGAGGACAAACGACGCCACAAAAAACCAGAACGCGGTTTTTTTCAGGTCATAAAGCTTCGGCGATTTGTCTGGAGGCATAATCCGGTCTTGGATTAAATGTTAAAAAAGAACTCGGGTATCGAGACAATGTATTTCAGGTTAAACGCCCATCGTAAATACATCTTGAGCGGCAATGCGAGAAGGGTGAGCGCCAGCATCATGAAAATGCTGTAACGCACCGGCCCGAGCTTGTCATGGAACTTTCTGAGCGACGTCTTGGCAAGGATTGCCGGCGGCGCCATGAGATAGGTCGCCGCGATGATGATGCCCGGCAATTCCCGGATGAACCAGCTGTGCGGCAGGCCGCGCCCCAGCCACTTGATGTAAACAAACTCGGAAAGGTTGACGTTGAGGAGCGGCACGAGCTTGTGCTCGTCCCAAATCTCGAAAGGCCCGAAAAAGTTCCAGTTCGGGCCGCGCAGGAAAGTTCCGAACGCGATCATGAGAATCCACAGCACCCAGAAACCGAAAAGGAAGGTCGAGATGGCCATGCGGCGCTGCTTGAAGCAATAAAACCCGGAGTTCTTGTTGTCCGGGTCCAGGTACGGGATCGCGCAAAGCCCCAGAATAATGAAGGTCGGGAAAAGAACGCCCGCGATCCAGGGATCGAAATAGACGAGCATTTCCTGGAGGCCGAGGAAGTACCACGGCGCCTTCGACGGGTTTGGGGAAATGGTCGGATTGGCCGGATCTTCGAGAGGCGCCTTCAGGAAAATCGACCACAGCACCAGGCCGATGGAATAAAAAAGCGCCACCACGAACTCGATATAAATAAGGTAGGGAAAGACCATGACCTTTTCTTCGGATTCGGTCTTTTCCACCGTGGGCTTGCCCTCTTCGATGAGCTTGTCGTTCACGACGGCTTTTCTGAGCGCGTACCAGGTGAAATACGCGAAGATGAAAAGCATGCCCACGATGGGAACGTTGTCGGGCGTGGTGACGATGGTCCGGAAATGCTCGTCGGTGAGACCGAGGCCGAAAAACGCGAGGCCGAGGGCGGCGAGGATCAGCGCGACGGGCGGCGAGGTGAAAAAAGCGGGAAAGGAGACAAACAACGCAAAGAAAACAATCGTCGACGTGAAAATCGTGGCCGGCGACGAAACGTGGTTCACGGCTTGTTTGATCGTATCGAGCATGACTCTCCCCGCATCAGTCCGGACGCCGGTTTAAAGCGGCGCGCTGATGCCTCCGTCTTTACGGATTCTCCAAAAATGCACGGCCATCAGGATCACGACGGCCACCGGTATGGCAACGCAATGAAGAATATAAAAGCGGAGAAGCGCGGCCTCGCCCACAAAATGGCCGCCGAGGAGCGCAAAGCGCACGTCGCTGCCGGAGTGGATGAGCTGAATATCGCCGAGTTTCAAGAGCGCGGCGCCCGGGCCTTCGTGCCCGAGGAACGGCGTGGCGCGGGCCATGTTGCTGCCGACCGTGATGGCCCACATGGCCAGCTGGTCCCACGGAAGCAGATAGCCGGTAAAGCTGAGAAGCATCGTGAGGACGAGGAGAATGACGCCGATCACCCAGTTGAATTCGCGCGGCGGCTTGTAAGAACCGGTCATGAACACGCGGAACATGTGCAGCCACACCGTGATGATCATGGCATGCGCGCCCCAGCGGTGCAATTCGCGCATGATGCCGAACGGAACGTGTTCGCGCATGGCGATGATGTCGTTGTAGGCGTATTCCACGGTCGGACGGTAATAGAACATGAGCAGGAT
The DNA here is from genome assembly GCA_035495615.1 of Verrucomicrobiia bacterium. NCBI lineage: Bacteria > Pseudomonadati > Verrucomicrobiota > Verrucomicrobiia > Verrucomicrobiia bacterium. Next base: position 15,394 of record DATJFP010000078.1, read on the forward strand.
GCCGCTCACGACCAGCGTCAGAAACACGAAGAACGAAAGCCCGCCCGCGCACCAGGTGAATCCGAATCTCGCGCCGGATTTGCGGACTTTCACGGGATGCAGGTGGAAAAAAACGTTGGTGAGGACCGTCATGGCGCGGTCGCGGTCGTCGTCGGAATAGCCGTGGCGGAACATCGACTTTCCGACCTGAGTCTTCATGCGGAAGTCTTTGAAGCTGAAGGAAGGCAGAAGATTGAACGGGAATTTCTTCTTCGGTGCTGCCGCGGCGGGAGCGGCAGGTTTGGGCGCGGCGGCCGCGGGCGTCACGGGTTTCGGCGGCTGCGCGGCCGACGGCGGAGGCGTGGCCGGGGTCTTGGGCGGTTCGGGTTTCTTGGGACCGGAACCCTGCGGATTTTCCGGTTTCGGACCTTGCTGCTCGGAGCCTTGCTCGTCTGCCATATCCTCACAACCCTGTTTTAGAAATTAAAGGGTGAGAAAACTATCCGGGTTATTCCACTCGCCTTTTTCCTGCTGAAATTTCCGGCTCTTGTCGATCACGATCTGTCCGTCGTCGCCAAGCCGGATCGCGACGCGCTCGAGCGGCCGGGGCGCGGGGCCCTCGAAATTGATGCCGCTCTTGTAGAACCCGCTGCCGTGGCAGGGGCATTTGAATTTCTGTTCGTTTTCCAGCCAGCTCGGCGTGCAGCCCAGGTGCGTGCAGACGCCCAGGAGCGCATAGATGCCGTCGACCGTGCGCACCACCCACACGTTGTATTTTTCTTTCCAGCGCACGTCCACCATGCCGATTTCGTAATCTTCGGGCTTTCCTGCCTTAAAGGAAGACTTGGGCTCGAAAAGGACGTTGGGATACATGAAGCGCAGGCACGTGCCGAGCGCCGTGGCCGTCGAGGCGGCAAAGGCAATCCATGCGAATTTCAGCCAGGAAACCACGAATTCACGGCGGGCGGGCGAGGCAACGACAGCGGGCTTGGCCGCTGCGGGAGCGGCAGGACGGGCAACGGCGGGTTGTTTGGATTCCGGAAGTTTCGAATCGGGTGCCTGATCCGTCACGAAAGACTTTCCCTTTTTGTTGTTTCCAAAACTTCCAGGGCCGCCTGCCTGACTTTCAGGCTGGAGTCCGATTTGGAAAGTTCTTCAAGTATCGGCATTGCGTCCGCGCGCTTAAGAAGTCCGAGGCCTTTGACCGCGTTGACCATGACTTCCTCGACCTTGTCCGCGGGAATTTCCATCGCCGCCAGGGTGCTGCGGTCGGTCATCTTCACCAGCTCGGCGTATCCCGCGTCATTTCCCAGCCTCGCAAGAGCAAGGGCCGCGTTCCAGCGCACGTCCCGCGATTCGTCGTCAACCAGCGGAAGAAGCGCCGGGACCGATTGAGGATCGCCGAGCGCGCCCAGCACGTACGACGCCATTTTCTTCAGGTCTTCCTGCGGCGAAGCCAGGAAGGGCTCGATATCTTTGCGCGCCGGCAGGTATTGTTTCTGCCCCAAGCCCCAGAGGAGATAAAGCTGGACCTCCTCCTCGGTTTCTTCCTTCAAGGCCTCGTAGAGGGCCGCGCCCGCTTCTTCGCTTTCAAAACGGCTGAGCGCGATCGCCATGTAAGAACGGGTGCGCGCATCGTAACCCGCGCGGTCTTTCAGGACGTGGATTACTTCCTTCATGACGGCGCCGGACCGGATCATGGCCGGATCGCGGTTCAATTCGTTCGAAAGCTCGAAGGCCTTCTGCCAGCGCTTGCTTGGAGATCCCGTTTTGATGGCCGTGATCAGTGATTCCGGAGTTTCGGTCTCTCGCGTCAGCAAAACGACCGTGCAGAGGAGGACCGCCATTCCCACGGCGATCAAAAGAGGAAAGACAAAGAGCCCGTAAAATAATTTTCTTCCAGAATTCGGAACGGATGTTTGCGAATCTATCATTTTTTTAAACGGGAATCAATCGTTTGATAACAAATCATGGCATTTGAAAGCATGCCGGAGCCATCTTAACGTCAAAGAGCGCTCGCCGCCAGCGCCTTTTTGGAAGAATTTTTTTTGTATTTCCAGGCCAGTCCGCCCAGAAGCGCGAGATCCGCGGCAATGCCCGCCAAAACATAGATAATTCCCCCGCCGCCGAAGCCGTAGCTGTGAAGGCCCGCGCCGAGCACGAAGTTCACGCCGTACCAGGCCATGAGCACGCCGAGGAAGGCAAAACAGGAACCCAGCGCAATGCCGAAATTCCCGGCCCAGCCCGCGAAGCGCGCGTGCAGCACCACGAGATAGCCGAGCAGCGCGATGAGCGCCCAGGTTTCTTTCGGATCCCATCCCCAGAACCGGCCCCACGAATAATTGGCCCAAACGCCGCCGAGGATCGTACCCGCCGCGAGAAGCACGACGCCGACTTGGAGCGTGCGATAGAGGTATTGCGATAACCGGCGCTGCTTTTCCACGTTTTCGGGAGAAAAAGCAAAAGTGGTCACGGTGCCGTGCCCGAGCGCCCAGGCCAGGAGAAAAGCACCGTAGCTCATGGTGATCGTGAGCACGTGAATCGTCAGCCACATGTTGTTGCGCAGAACGGGGACGAGCGGCGAAATAGCGGGGTTGAGCGCCACGGGAAAAGACTGCGCGAGAAGCAGCGCAAAGCCCGCCACCACGGCCGCGCTGTTACGGATCACCAGATTTTTGTAAAAAAAGTAGAGAATGAGCGAAATAAAGGCCGCGGCCCAGGACACCCAGATCATGGACTCGTACATATTCGTGACCGGAGGCCTTCCGGCCACCATGCAGCGCAGCACAAATCCGAAAGTATGAATCGAGAAGGCCGCGGCGAAAAGGCCGAGCCCGGCATACGTCAGCGCGTTCACAGCGGCCGAAGGCCGCTCCACGCCGTAGGAACCTTTTCTCCGGACCGCGGCGCCGGCAAGCGAGACAATCAGGCTGAGGAAATAAAACATCCACGCCAGGTGGAACGGGCGCAGCCGGAGGTAGGTGATTTCTTTTCCTAATACGGATTTATCCAGGCGTATGCCGCGCGACTCGAACAAGGCGCCCAGCGACTGGGAAAAAGCTTCGGCGGTCCCGGCCGAGACCGCAGCGCCGGAATCCTGGGCGTCCCGGATTTCCTTTAATAAGGCGGCCGTAGCCCCGGTGAGGCGCTCGGAAAGTTCGGGCGAAAAAAACTGCCCCAGGATTTCCTGGCCCTGCACGGAAACAAACGATTGGACGGGCAGCCAGCCCGCGCGCGGATCTTCGGGATGCGCGACAAAGCCGGGCACTGCGTCCTGCGCGATATTTTCGAAAAAGACGGCGCGTTCATAAAGCTCGAGACGCTTTTTTTCCAGGACCGTGAGCTTGTCCTTCCGTTCGCGCTTCATCGCGGCTTCTTTGACGAGCTGTGTGAAAGGCCCGTGCTGCAGCACGACTTCGGCCGAGATGCGGTTGTTGACGAGCATGAGGCCGAATTCTTTGCGCAGCGCATGGTACGAAACCGGGATGATCGGCCGCGAAGCCCACGCCTCGCCCGCGGACATCCATTCCCAGACCAGCGCCGTGGGCGCCTCGCCGCCGAATTTTTGCCTGCCCGTCACGTAGAGAACCGCTTCCTGGGCAAAACTCTGGAAAGGCTTCACGCGCCCGCCCTGCTGCACCGGAATTTCTTCCAGGATTTTCAGCACACCGCGCGAGAAAGCGGCGCCGCCCTTCGCGGGCTCGGCGGCTTTCGCGGCAGGCAGGAAGGCTGCACTCAAAAAAATGGCGAGGATGGCGGCAAAATTTTTCTTCATGTCAGGAACTTTTCGTTTGATACAGCTTGCGCATGGAAAACATCGTGATGATACCACCGATCATGATAACCGCGCCGAGGTATTTCACGGCAACGCCGGGATCTTTTCCGACGGCAAAAACCGAAACCTCGGGCTGGCCCTCGGCCAGGCTGTAGGCGGCCTGATAGATTTTATAGCCCTGGTATTCCAGCGGCTTGTTCATGGAAATCGTGGTGTCGCGCACAACGCCGCGCATGTCGTCTTTCATGGTCACATCGCTCGAAAAGCTGGCGGGCTGGTTGGTGCCGGGATCGTTCTCGATTTTGAAATCGCGCAGCTCGACCTTGAAGCCGAGCGGAATTCTCTTCTGTCCGTAAACGAGATCGTAGGGAAATTGGCCGAGCGTGATCTTCTGGCGCACGCCCTGTTCCAGCCAGAGTGTCTGCGTCTCGCCCCCCGCGGAGATTTCGACCTGCACGGCGGAGGTCAAATCTTCAGCCTCGGAGTTGCTGGGCTGGGGCTCGAAAGCTTTGACAACGGCGGCGTGAGGATAAAATTCATCCACGGTGAATTTCAAATCCATCCAGCCCGTTTCCACGTCCTGGCCCAAAGGCACGGCATCGGAACGCATTTCGGTTCCTTTGCTCACCTGGTACATCAGGCCCTTTTCCGCGTCCATGGCAAAACGCAGTTCGTTGTTCGGCGCTTCGGCGTCAGGCAGCCGGTAATAAACTTTCACGCCCGCGGCGCTGGGCTTCATGCCGTGCACCGTGGGAAAATCGGGAAAACGGGCAAATACCGTATGATTTTCCCGCAAGCCTTCTCCTTCGAGGAGAAATTCGACGGCCGGGTTCGTGGCTTTGTCCTTTTCTTCCGGCTGGTCCACGAGATCGCGCCCGACGACCATGGCGTTTTTCAAAACGCGGCGGAACGTCACCTGGTACGGCGTTCCGGCAAGCGGCTGGGTCTGAGGAATCACCAGCTCTTCCGGCACGGGCAGAAAAACGGAAGGATGGTTTTGAAACGCGAATTCAAGGGTTCCGGCCGCGGAGGGCTTTTCTACGCTTTCCTTTAATAAGGGGCCGGAGAAGATCAGCTTGGCCGGACCGGCCGAAACGCTCTGGCGCTGAGGGTCGTTTTCCACGAGCCACTGGGACTGATTGACGAAAGAATTGTGAAGCGTGACCTTCAGCGCCGCGGGCCCCGCTTCCGCTTTTTGAAGGGTTTCGTGGACGCGCGCTTTCGGGTACAGCTCCCGCATCCGGAGTTCAAAGGGCGCGTCGCGCAGCGCCAGCTTCTGATTTCCTTTCCAGGGAAAGGCCTTGGGAGGGACCTTCACGATCCAGTCCCGCCTGAGGTTCTGGGAGAAAATATAAACTAACGGTTCGGAAAGCGTGATCGCGGAGCCCGTCTCGCCTTCCGCGATCGGCATTTGGCCGTCCACCATGAAATGCCGCGAGAGAAACGCGCCTGTCAGGATGGTGATGATGCCGAGGTGCGTGACCACGAATCCGATGTGTTTTTTCTTCCACGGGAGCCGGTCCAGCGTCGCGGCCAGGACATTAACGCCCAAGCAAAACAAGATCACGCCAAACCACCACGTATCATAGACCAGGATTTTCGCGGCCTCGGCGCCGTGGAGGGATTCCACAATCGTGCCAGCGGCCAGCACCGTCATGAGCGATGCCAGGACAAAGATCGCCAGCTTCAGGGAAGCAAAGAAGCGGAAAAGTTTTTCCAAGAAGACCGGGGCCCGCTTCTGCGCCGGAGCGGCGGTTTTGGCGGCATCCGATGGAGCGGCTTCAGCAAACATCCACTGGTTTGGAACTTTCACGAGGCCTCGGTCTTATAGTATTCCCATGCCGAATGGAGCGGATGGCGATGGGGGCAGCCTAAGCTGCGAAATCGCGGGGGATTCCCGGATTTTCTGAGGAAAAGACCTTTCCAGTATAGGGGGTTTTTTCTAATTGCGGAAGAACATTTTGATCGCCACGAGCGCCAGAAATACGGCGAAAAGCCGGCGCAGGAGAAGCGAGCTGAGCTTCAGAGAAAGACCCGCGCCGATCCAGGCTCCAATGATGGCAAAGGCCGCGACCATGAGCGCTGCCTTCCAGTTCACATGTCCTGAAGCCGCGAAACGCGTGAGCCCGGAAAAAGCGGTGGGCAGGATCACGGCGAGCGAAGTCCCGATCGCCAAATGAACATCGAAGTGAAGCAGGAAGACCAGCAGCGGTACAAAAATGAGTCCACCGCCCACGCCGAAAAGGCCGCTGCAGATTCCGCCGAACGCTCCGATCAGCGCCAGCCACAGCCACGTCATAGCCGCTCCTGTTTAAAAATTAAACCCGCCCTGAGGATTTTGTTTTTTGAAGGGCTTGAGGTCTGGAAATGAGGCGGCCTCGTCGAGCGCCTGGTTCACGAGCCTGTCCACGTAACGGATTTTTTCGTGCGTGCGCGGGACGTGACGGAACGATATTTTGCGGAAGCGCGTCATCTTTTCTTTCGCCTTCAGGAAAAGCTCGAGGATGTGCGGCGTTTTCACGCGGTATTCGCCGCAGATCTGTTTGGCCACCAGCTCGCTGTCGACGTAATATTCGACGTCCTGGATGCCATGGGCCGCGGCCATGTCCAGGCCGGTCAGGACGGCCGTGTATTCGGCGACGTTGTTGGTGGTATTACCGATGACCTCTTTATGGTCTTCGATCATCTCCCCTTTCGGATCGCAGAGAAGGACACCGATCGCGGCCGGGCCGGGATTGCCGCGGGCGCCGCCGTCGGAATAAATTTTGTAGGCCGTAGACATGCGGGCAGTGTAGAGAGAAGCAAAAAGAGTGTCAAGAAAAGCAAGCGAGGCCATGAAAAATTGCGGCGGGACCAGGCCGGAACGTCTTCGTTTCGGCACGGTTGCGAGGGCTCGAAGCCCTCGCTAACCAGAAGGATCGGGGGACCCTGAAGAGCCCTGGGAGGCCGTTTCAGGGTCCCCGATCGGACCGGTCAGATCCTTTTTAGTTGATCTTCACAAACCGGAGCAGGTACAAGAGCCCCAGAACCAGAAAAATCGGCATGAACGGAGTTAATGTTCCGCCATAGTGGAGCCCGATCGTGATTCCGATGAATAACCCTGCCACTAAATGATCATCGAATTTCATAAGCGTGCCCTCCATTCTGGACCCACCAGCTCCCAGAGCCTTCTGTGGGATCCGCATTTAAAGACAAACTCGGTTACAGGATCAGGTGTGACGCAGCGTCTTGACAATCATGAACACGGCTGCGACTACGAGTATGGGCAGGTAGAGCGCGAGGCTCATGTAATATTTCAGCCCAAGAACCACACCTATCAAGATCCCCGTAGTCAACTTTGTATCTAGGTGCATGCTACTCACCCCTTTCGCATCCCCCGGGATACCCAGGGTATAATGCCTCTCTAAGAATGAAAACGCGCGAAGCGGGTGATATTCTCAGGCTAAAAGAACCGTAACACACGTTTTATAGGACGTCAACGCGTTATCGGACTCATGCCTCGTAAGCGGCCAATATGGAATGAGTTAGGATGGCGAGAAAAAGCTATTTTCCGCCGGGTTTGACCTGTTCTTCGAGATCGTCGATCTCTTTTTGGAGGGCACGAATGCGATTCTTGAGAGCCTTGACGGGATCCGGCAAATCGCCGTGTTCGAGGTCGCATCCCCGGACTCTTTGGCCGTCTTTGCGGACGATTTCGGCCGGGACGCCGACCACCGTGCAGTTGTCCGGCACCGGACGGATGACCACCGAACCCGCGCCGACCTTCACGTTATTGCCGATTTTGATGCTTCCAAGGATTTTTGCGCCCGCGCCGACCACCACGTTGTCCCCCAGCGTGGGATGCCGCTTGCCGCGCTCGAGACCGGTACCGCCCAGCGTGACGCCCTGGTAAAGGGTCACGTTTTCCCCGATTTCCGAGGTTTCGCCGATGACCACGCCCATGCCGTGATCAATAAAAATGCCGGGGCCGATTTTCGCACCGGGATGGATCTCGATGCCCGTCCAGAAGCGGGCGATCTGAGAAAACATCCTGGGAAAGAACGGAATGTGCAGGAGCTGCAGGAGATGCGTAAGCCGGTGGATCAGGACCGCATGGAACCCGGAATAAAGGAAAACCACTTCGAGAAAACCCACGGGCGTCCGGGCGGCCGGGTCCCTTTCGAAGCAGGCTTTGAAGTCTCTATAAATAGCGTAAAAGATATTCATGGGCGGGCATTATTTCATAAATGGAAGGTGGAGTAAAGGGGCGGGGTCTACCGGGCAAGGTCCGCCTTGAGGGGATCTCATACCTGCGCCCCCGTGGCGCAGGTACGTAATGGGAGGGCCTCGATGGCCCTCTCCATTACGCCATACTCGAAATAAGTTCGGAGGCTTCGTGACGGTACATGAGTTCGAGGGCGACGGTCGTGATTTCCAGCCGGCCGTTGTTGAACGTGACGATTTCCGGCAGCCACGCGGGGATGCGCCGCAGGAGTTCCGCCGTGATTTGCCGGATGTCTTCATGCGCCAGAGCGGAGGTAAGGAGCAGCGCCACGGGAACCGTGTGCTCGGCGTCCGCGGACGAATGAACGATTCTGGAACCGTATTTTTGTGAATCCGCAAGCGCGGAAAAGCTGTAGATAAGCGCGCGGCCGTTTTCCTTCAAGTAATCATCGAGACGGATCTGCGTCAAGGCATTGTCATGCAGCTCGAAAAAGTGCGCCACTTCGGACTGTTCCACTTTCTGGACAAACTCTTTGGGAAGGCCGCGTTTTTCTTCCGGCGTGAGGAGAATTTGAATGTCGGCCTTCACACGCAAAGGCTCTTTCTTTTTCAGGCGCTCGACCATGTCAATGTATCCGGAAAGCCATTCCACAGCCTTGACCGAACCCTGGGGCTGGAAGCCGAAGCTGAAATCAAGATTGCCCTGCGGGGCCTGGAGATACCGGTCAAAATTGGCTTCTTCCAAACGCAGCATTTCCCGCACAAACCCCGGGAATTCCTGCTCGTGATCAGGATGCCGCGCCCGTAATCTTTCGCGCGCCTCCGAAAGCAGGCGCGCCGCCCGGTCAGTCTTGTGATCGGCCGCGAACAAGGCAAGATACCGCGGCGTTTCACGGGCTTCCACTTCCATGGCGTAGGCCACGCGCGGAAACGAAACGCCTTCGACGGCTTCGAGAAAACGTTCGAGCGTGGAACCGAATCTCATCTCGCTGCGGAGGTTTTCGTCCGCGAGCCCTTCCAGAACCGGCGCCGCAACGGCGCGCAGTTCCGACTGTGTGACATCTTCCGCCTTCAAAGTTTTGAGATCGGTACGGATCGTCGATTCTCCGAGACCCGCCGCATTCTGCGAACCTTCGGGTAAGAGGGCGGCCAAACGTTCGCGGGCTTCACGCGCGAGAATGTCCGGCTTGTCTTTACGGATCTGTCTGAGTGCGTCGCGCCGCGAGGCGGCCGTGACGGCATTGCCTTCGATCACAAGCTTGATCGTTGCCGCTTCCGCCGCAGGCGGAGGAGGCGTTTCCGGTTCGGGGGTCGTAACGGGCAGCTGGGCCTGCGCGGCCACGAGCTGCGGTAAAGGCTCGGCCGTAAGGCCGTTGAAAAATTCTCTTTTGGCATCCAGCCCGGCAACGAGCGCCGGAACGGGTCCGGGGCGCCGCTGGCGCAGCTGCATGACGATCGGATTCCATTCCGCGTGCTGGGCCTTGATCCACTGCGCGACTTCCCGGCTGCGGGCCGGTTCGCCGTGGCCGATCAGGACCTGGCGAAGATTCGGCATCGTGCCGAGGACATGCTCCATCATGTCCGGACCCGAGATGTGGCCCGAAAGCTTAAACTCTTCGATGCGCGCGAGCAGCGGCAGCGGGCCGAGCTTCAGGGTTTCGCGAAGCGGCTCGAGAAGCTCGCCCACGTCCTGCTGGTCGATGCGTTCCCACCGCAGCAGGGCTTTGACGCGCTGGTCCGCGAGGGCGCCGACTTCTTCATGGAAATCAAAATGCGTCGCACCTTCCCGCTTGGCGCGCACGAGCTCGCTGCCTTTTTCCAGAGGATCCATGTACCCGGTCGGGAAAATGCCCGCGTTGGGATCGTTCACAAGGCGCGTCGCGTAAAAAAGCGAGCGGCCGGAAGACATGTTTCCCGGGCTGGCGATGATGACGGTTTTCTGGCCGCCGTCGCGTTCCAGGATCTCCGCGCGCTGGCGGCCCCGCGTCACATAATCGGCGTCGTTGATGATCACCACGCGGTTTCGGAGAAGTTCGCGGTAGGGCGCATAGGCCTGCGCCTTCCACTTCAGGTACGAGTCGATGAACGCCGCGGCCTGGCCGTCCACGTAGATTTTCAGGTCCATGCCGCCGGAAACGAGGCTGGCAAAATTTTCGAGAAGAAGGGAGAGCACGCGGTCCGAACGTCCGTTCGCGAAAACGGGCAGCAGCACGCGGCCGCGGTCTTTGTGCAGTGTTTCCGAAACGGCTTTGACGAGCAGCCTTTCCTGTTCTTCGTCCGGCACGCGGTCGGCCATGCCGTAAGTGGATTCGATTTGCGCCTGGTCGATCTGCGCGGCGATTTCCTGCGGAATCGGCGCAAAGCCCGGCGTGGTTCCTTGGCGCGAATAGGAAACGTCGCCTGAAAGGAACGTCGTGCTGTCGGGCGTGCTCACGATCAAGGAAGCGGCCCCGTGAAGATGTCCGACCGGGCCGTGGAAATAGACTTTCATCTTCGGCGTCACTGAATACCATTTGCCGGTCTCGAGAATAATCACCGATTTCAGGAACTCCTCGGCCTCTTCGCGCGTGAAGCGGGTATTGATCTCTTCGTTGCCGGCGCCCTTTTCCTGCGCGATGCTGTCGGCCAGAAAACTCAGGACCGACGGAAGCAGTTCGTAGGTTCCCTGCGTCACATAAATGGGCACTTTTTTCTTCAGCACGTCCCGCCAGAAAGGCACGACGTGGCCGACGTGGTCAAGGTGGGCGTGCGTGAGAAAAACGCCTCTGAGTTTTCCCGGGAAATGGTCGAGCTGCCGCGGGGTCCGGGGCGGGGTCAGGCGGCCGTCGAGCTTGACGCCCATGTCGACCAGCAGAAGATCTTTTTCTTCCTGGCCGCTTCCCTGGTATTCGACGAGCGTCGAACTTGCGCCGATCCCCTGCACGCCGCCGTAAGGCGTCAGGTATGTGGCTCTTACCTTGGCCTCGGGTGCGGAGACCTGCTGTTTTCTTCTTTCTTCTTCCGAGGCACGCTGCGCGGCTTCGGCCGCGACCGCGGCCTCCCGCTTCTTCCTGAAAAATTCGCGTGCGAAATAACCCTGCGTGGGATGAACCGGCTGGTCGAGCGTCTTGATGAGCCCGTTCCTTCTCGCTTCTTCGGTGTCCAGCCATTGCGCGCCGTTTTCATCGATGACGCCGGGGTGCTCCGCCAGCACGGTTTCGATGTGTCCTTTCACGCTGTGGGCGTGTTCGAGGGTCGTGCCCAGGAAGATTTCTTCCGTCCAGGCCCCCGCCCCCGCTTCCGGCGCATGGACCGCGGGCAGGATAACGGAACTGACAAAGTCTTCGAACTGGTTGGCGAAGCGCGCGCGGTCCGCCGCTTCTTCCGGCGCGTTCACGAGCCATTCCATGTCCATGTCGAAGTAGTCGTTGTGGACGACGAGGTACGTCTGAAGATTGTTGAGCACGCGCTTGGGCTCGCGCGCAAGGGCCTTTGTCAGGGCTTCCGAGCGGGCCACGGCCTTTTCCGGGCCTTCACGCAGGAGGTCGGTGAAGATCATGCGAAGCACGGCATAGTTGAGTTCGTTCGTGTATTTCGTGGAATCCAGCACGTGCGGCAGGATCTGTTTCAGATTCCCAAGGACCGTGATTTTGCGATCCAGGCTCTCCAGCACGTTATCCGGCCCCATGGCTTCGAGGAACTGGCCGAAATAAGTTTGCACCTTCGCCATATCGAGTTCCGTCTTGGCCTTGACCGCGTCTTCGAAAATCCCGCTCAGGGCGGCCCCGAGTTTTTCGCGGCGGCTGGCAAATTCAAACTGTTCCTGCAGGAGCTGCTCGCCGGTTTCCAGATCGAAAAGCACGACGACGGGCATGTCTTTCTGCACGGCCGCGGCGCCTTCCCTGGAGAAAACAAAATTCCGTTTATACCGGATAAAAAGATACGGGTGCTCGGCCTCTACGGTCGTGGTCGTCAGCTGATAGTAGTCTTTTTCCTTGTCGGCGATGGTGGCGTCATGATGGTAAGCATAGTGGCTGGCCGTCGCAAGCCCCATGCCGTCATTGAGGACGCGTCCGGTTTCCGTCCTCAGAAGCGCCGGGACTTCGTAAAACGTCGAGCCGTCACGCGACTTGAAATAAAAGGAGGCATCCGAGCTGTTGCCGTGATATTCGAGGACATTGCGCAGCACGAAACGAAACGCGGTTTCAGAACCCAGCTTGCCGAGCTTGGCGGTGTTCCTGACCCGGTATTGATCCAGCTTACGCGCCACTTTGATGCGCTGCGTCAGGGCCTGGCTGTCTTCGTAAGTCTTGCCGTAACGTTCGAGGTTCGCCGCCGGCCATCCGGTCATCTGTTCCGGTGTATAGCGTTCCGGCATGGCGGGAACTTCGATGTCGGCGTTGAACGTATCCTGTTTCCAGATTTCTTCGAGTTTTCTTTTGTGTTCTTCGATCTGGCGCAGCGGGTCCCGGCTTTCCATGACTTCTTCGAGTTTCGTGAGCGCGGCGGCCGGATTATGAAGCAGCGATCGCGACACGGAAACGGTCCCCTGCGTGAGGTCGATCTGCACGCCGGCATCTTCATCTTCCAGGAGTTCGATCTTGGTGTAGCCGCGGCCGGAGCTCATGCGGGCTTTCAATTGGGCTGCGAGGGCATTCAGCCCCAGGTACTCGACCGCGTCCCGCGGATTCAAATGCGCCACGGCGGGCGCGAGTTCTGTCAGCACTTGCGCATCTGTCGTTCCCGGAACAGCCTTGGGTTCGGGAGCCACCACGACACGGCCCAGATAAGTCAGGGCTTCGGAGCCGACTCCGGGCTGACGCGCATAAAACGTGATCGAATCGCCGCTCTTCTGCACGATGAGGGACTTGTCCTGCCGGCCGCGGATATGCACGGCCAGTTCGCGGGCCGCGAGCGGAAAACGCAGCAGGTCGCTGCCTGTCAGCGGCACGTTGTAAAAACCATCCTCTTCGATTTTACCCGTAACCTTTTTCGTCTGTTCGTCGACGGCGACTTGCTTGACGGCGGACGCTTCCGGCTGAGGCACGATTTCCCACGCGATGCTTCCCTGCGTGCCTTTCATGCCGAAGGGACGCGCAGCGTCTTTGACCGGAATCTGAACCACGGTTTCGGCCGGCGCCACCGCTTCCGGCACTTCAGGCGACTGGTCGGCGGGAGGCTGCGTGTACGGCTCAAACGTCAGCTTGTCCTCGCGAATCGTGAGTTTGACGAGCGTTCCCGGCGCGAGGTGCGAAGCTTTGAAAACCAGGTTCGTGCCGGGAAGCCGGACACCGTTCACTCCGTAAGTGCCGACCCAAACCGCTTCTTTGTCTGTGAAAGGCTTTGCCGTATCATCCGGGTCTTTGATTCCGTACCAAGGATGCTTGGCGAGGTTCATGAAATTGTCCGCGGGAAAAGGTTCGGGGCTGTATTTTCCGAAAGCGCGGGTCCGCATGAGCGCCCTATTGCTGTCCGGATCGGGATGGCGGCCTTCATGCATGAGCCCGACGCGCACCGGAGGTTCGAACTGTACGGATCCGGGAAAGGCGGCCCTGAAAAGCTCCTGCCATTCGTTGAAACTTTCGGGGGCGCCCTCAGGCGCCAGGAACTTTTTGAACGCCTCGAGATCCGGCACGCTGATGCCGTCCGGATGGATGTGAATGAAGTTCATCAGCTCGTCCAAAAGGAACGGGAATCCCATGTCGCGGCGGGTACGCGGCATGCCGGACCAATAGAGGGCGAGAATCGAATCGATCAGCACGCGGGCGGACTGCGGCGTCAGACGGTCGGAGTCTTTCTCGGTTTGCAATTCCTGCGCAAGCCGCGCGAAAAGGCTGTCGCCCCGGGTGAAGAGCGAATAATACCAGAAGAGCAGCGCTTCGGTCGGATTGTCCGAGTAAACGAGGTCCATGTAATCTTTGATTTTCGGATAATGCGAACGCACGTGGTGCCAGAACGAGGCCTCAGCATCCTCCTGAATCATCATCACGTCGCGGACCCAGCTTTCCATGTCCACGCCTCCGGGCGCGTAATAAGACGGCCGGCTGTTCTGCGGCGTCATGCGCTTGCGCATGCCGAGCAGCAGCTCGAAAACGTGCTGGATGTCTTCATTCTGCGTCGTGGTCGCGTGGTCATGCACGCCATGGAGCCATCCCAGGATTTCACTCCAGAGGTGCTGGGGATAGCGCTGCTCCGTGATCGTGTTCGCGGCTTCATCGATGTCGTAATAAGTCGTGCGGTAGACGCCCACCATGGCGCCGGTGCGCACATGCGACGCGGTGGCAAGACGCACGCCTTCGGCGATTTCCCGGACGTCGGGATTCTGCGCGAGCACGGCGTAAGCGTAGCTTTTGAGAAGATTGTTGTGATGCATCACGAGCCCGGGCAGAGGTTCGTAGCCTGAAAATCCCACGATGAAACTGTTCGCTTCCGCGTTGGTAATGCGGCCCAGGCCATCGACGTACATCTTGTCGTCTTCATGCCCATAAGTTCTCTGCCGGCCGTGATACCAGTCGGGCGGCGCCAGGAGTCCGGCGCTCAAAGTCTCCTGATACGTCTTGAGGGTCCTGTCGAAAGCTTCGCGGGAGAGCGGCCCGAACTGCTGCGCCGCAAGAACCGACGGTTCAGGCATGTTGAATTTCAAATTGCCCCTGCGGATGGCCCCGGCAAGAAAATCTTCCGCTTTGAAAGGCGTCGCGGCTCCGCCGATGAAGCGGCCGAGGCGGCTGAGCTGCTCGGTGTCGCGAGTGAATTGGGTGTTTGCCTGCATGGTGCCGAGCAGGGATTGGCGGACTCCCGAAAAATAAAGGAAGTACTGGTCGCGGTATTCGGAAAAGGCGATGAGCGGCAAAATCACGTTGAAGAAAGCCGAGAGGACGGCCTCGGCTTCGCGCTTGTCGCGTTCATTGGCCGCGAGGATTCCGCTCGGAACGCTGAGGCCGGCGGTCACCGGCTTGCTGAACGCTTTGACTTTTCTCCAAGCCTCGGTCGCATCCGTGTTCCTCTGCCAGAGTTTTTTGGCAAGGTATCCGGCCTGGGAAATGACGGGATGCGGTTCGTTCTTGATGTCCAGCTGCAGCCAGTCCGCGAAAAGCGTGTCCGTGGCGATATATGTGTTTCCGGAAATAAATCCCTTGAAGCGCTGGGCCGCGGGATAAAGAAATTTCGCCGTGGAAAGGTCGCTGAATTCGCGGTAGGTCCTTTGGAAACCGACTTCGGAATCCGTTCCGAAAACCGCTTTCGCGAGCTGGTCGGCGAGTTCCGGGGCCTGCCATTCCTGCTGGGACCCGCGCACTCTCTGGGCATAACTGCGCACGCCCGCGGCGAATAAAATCTGCGCGGCGAAATCCTCGTCGTCAAAAACACCGAGGCCGAGATCGATCCTGTGCGCGGCGGGTGTTCCATAATAATAAGAACCGTCCAGCCAACGCTGCTCTTCGAAAGCGTAAAAGGATGAAACCCCCTGCTTGGGCGCGAGAGATTCGAGATGTTTCAAGACCGCCGCGGCGCGGTCTTTTTCCTGGCTGGGCCCCATGCCTTCGATTTTGCCCCGCAGCCGCGCGAAATGCGGCTCGAGAAAATCGCGGGTGAGCTGCTGCATGTCTTTGACAGCCCGGACTCTTTCAGCGGCCTTGCCCTCGCCCCAGAATTCGGCGCTCCCGCGGGAGACCGTGCGCAGCTCCGGCCTTTCGACCGTCAGGATGCGGTAGGGCTGGTCGGGGTCGAGAGAAATCCCCGTGATCGTCCGGTCGGTCTCGTTGATATCGAAGCGGTGATGCGTTGAAGCGTCCCGGACCTTGTAATCGGCGACGGCGCCGGGAAGCGCCTCTTCGCCCGGCAGCTTGACGTAACCAAGCTTTTGCCCTTGCTGGGGCCAGAGGTCCGCGACAAAAATTTTCCATTCGCCGGTCGGTTCCTCCCATCCGAGCGTGACAAAACGTCCGGGATCCTGATTCGCAAGAATCCTGTAGATCGGCCGCGGCAAGCCCGGGTCTCGCGGTTTGACCATGTCCAGCAGTTCCTGAATGCGGTAGGCAACGGAAGCATCCTGCACGGCGTCGATCAGGCGGTCGAAGTTCAAAAGGGTTTCCGCTTCTTCCTGGCTGGCGAAAGGATGGTCGTGCATGCGGTCCGGGTGCTGGTCTCCGCCGGGAATCGGAAAAAGCTGTCCGGAAAATTCGAGCCAGTCGCGCAGGTCGATCATGACGTCTACGCCGAGGTGCGCCATGACGAGAAGAAGGGCCGTGGCCGCCTTGCGCGAGATTCCGCCCGAAGACTTGATGAAAGGAAACTGGTCGAAATTCGAAAAATAAATCGTCGTCCTGTCGCCGTGATGCAGGGCGTGCTCGAGGGCCCCAAGAAGCTCATACACGGGACGCCCCCTGCCCGCTTTCACGAGGTTCTCGAAAACGTCGGGATAATAAGCGCCTTCTGCGCCGACCTCGTGCAGCTTGCGCCTTAGATCCGGATTGTAAGACTCGGTGTTGAATCTCAACTTTTTCCCCTCAGGCCGCGGATCATAGTCTTTGGCCGCCTCAAAAATCCCCGTCCAGGGCTCGTCGATTTCATGCAGGTTCTTCTCGATTTCCTCGGCAATGCCGGGCTTGCGGCGGGGGCTTTTCCACATGCTCCAGCCGTATTCGTCGGAAAAATAAGTCCTGTTTCTCTTGTCCCAGCCTTCGCGCTTGTCGCCGAGGAAGTATTCCCGGAGATACGTTTCCGCCATGTCGATGCGCACTTCGTCGACTCCGAGATCGATGAGTTTTTTCATGCTGCGAATGTAATATTCCCGGACGTCATTGACGAACGGGTTGAGCATGATCTGGTCGACGTTCGGCGCGTAGAGCCCCTGGAGATGCCGCACGAGAATGACGCGCTCTCCGCTTCCGGAACCAATGCGCACCGCGACATGCCCTTCGTTGCGCCGGGCCAGCTCCTTCAGGAATTCGAGCTTGCGGCCTTCGTCGAATCCGACGAACTGCCTGTTTTCGTCGTCGCTGATTTCTTTATAAAACGTCCAATGGTAATTCTCTTCGGTGATCTTGTCCGGCGCGAGCCACGGAATAAAATCCAGCGTCACGCTCATGCCGAGCGCATGCGCCTCGTTGATCAGTTCCCGCAGCAGCTGCTGCGTCTTTTCCGATGAGCCCGCCTGATCACGGGTCGCGGAAAGCTGCGCATTGAATTCTTCCATGCTTCCGGAAAAAGGATTGAGGTCGTCTTCGTGTTGGATCGCCGCGCCCGTCGCGGGATCTTTATAGCTGGCAAGCTTCGTGGGATAATCCCGGACCGTGCCGACGACGCGGCCGTCGCGGCCGGTGGTGTACTGGAGGCTTTTATCCTTGCGGCCGCGGTGCACCTGGCCGTTGAACGGCGTCATCTCATAAAGCCCGCCGTAGAAATAAACCTTGCCGGCGCCGCGCGCGCGCAGCGTGCGGAGAAGCTGCTTGCCCCGGTTCAGGCTGTCTTCGTACCGGATTTTGCCGTCCTTTACGACCGCTCCGATTTCTTTCAGGTTGACGGAGACTTTCAAATGAGAGAGTTTCGGCGCGGCCACGGCTTCTTGACGATGCAGAACCACGCGGTCCTGGCCGTTGCGGCTTTTGCGCAGATCGATCAGCTGGAAACCCAGCGGGTACTCCGGCGTCTTGCCTTTCCATTCGCGGCTCCAGATCGGAATGCCGATTTCCCAGCCCGCCTGCAGCAACTGGCTCCCCTGCACGACGCCGTAGTAACGCTTGCGGATGAGGTCGTAAGGCTCGTATTCCGTGTTCCGGTCAAGGCCCAGACCTTCGCTTCCCTCGCCAAGAGCCGTCACGAAAGTCCAGACTTTCGGGGCGGTGTCCCGCGTGCTGACGTGGTCGGATGTAAGCTGCACGGGAAGAACGAGCCGCTGGTCGCCGAATGTCCGGGACAGGACGAGCGTCGTCTGCTGGTTGCTCGGCTTGGGAAAATCGATTTTGCCGTGTTCGAAAACGTCGCTGTTATGGCGGACCGTGCGGGCCAGAAGGCGGTAGGTATGGATGTCCCAATTGTGCATGAGCCTCAAGAGCGAAGGCGCCAGGAAAGAAACAAGCGCCATGACCGAGGGCAGCGTTTCCTGCGAGAAGAGCCTTGCCGCCGTCTTTTTATCCAGGGACGCGATGGGCATCAGCAGCTCTTTCAAATCTTCTCCCGACTCCTGCGCGGCCTTGATTCTTTCGATGAAAATCTCGAGCGGCACGACGCCCTCCATGGGCTTTTTGTGAATGGCGGAGGAGAGATACGAGATCATCTCGGCTTCGATCTTGTCGAACGTGAGCACCTGGATGCTGGCCGGCGCCGGGACACCCAGCAAAACAGGAGATTTAGAAGCAGAGCCGTCGTAAAACCGGTACCGCCGGTCCTTGTTGGGTTCGTAGGCCTGGAAAAGATACCGGCCGCTCGGCTCGTCGAGGTCTTCCCAGAACTTTTTGAGCTTCGAGTCATAAATAAGATTGCCCCAGGCTTTCTGCGCTCCGGTTTCTCCCGGGAAAGACACGGGAACCCGGCGCAGGTTGATGGCCACGACCATTTGCTTTCCGTCGGCGTCGTACCGGTAGGCATGCATGCCGGCTTCGTCCACCGTCAGCGGCGAGGCCTTGGCATTGCTGTCGAGGAAGCGGATTAAGTGCTTGCGCAGCGCCTTTTGTTCGAAAACTTTTTCGTAGCGCGCCACCTCATCGGGCTGGTCGGACGTCAGCTTTAGATAATGCTCGAAAAATTGGCCGGTAGCCTGGAGCATGAAACGGTCTACAAGATCAAGGGCTCGCAGGTTCATCCGGAGGACCTTATCGCGGTCATCGCTTCCCGCGGCTTCGGCGGCGAGTTCATCGATTCTGTCGCGCAAGGGCTGCGCGGCGTCGGAAAGCGGGGCTAAGAGAGCCTTGATGTACGGGAAAATGCTGCCGCCATTGTGACGTTCTTCCCAGGCGTGGTGCCGGAGCGAGGCGACCGCGTTCTGTCCCCGCAGCAAACCGTCGCCCTGCGACCGGAGACGGCGGAAGCCTTCCATGAGCCCCGGCAGGCCGGGCCTGCCGCGCTGGACGATGTGGCCGCCCAGGATGCGCCAGTCGAACACGGGATTTTGCGGGTTATAAAGCTTTTCGACGTCTTCCAGATTGTAAGAAATGCCGTCCAGGATTTTCTGCTTGCGCTGGCGCACTTCCAGCATCCGCTCCCAAAGCTGGCGATGCGCGCGCGACTGGCCGACCTGCATGTCGACTTTATAAGAAGCGGCGAGGACGTTATACTGCCGCTGACGGCGGACCGCCGGGTCCTTGTAATCGGTTTTCAGGTCGACGAGCGCAAGCGCCAGACTTTCCGCGGACGGGCGCCGATGGCCTTCCGGCTTCAGGTTGCTTTCTTCGCGGCCGGGGCCGGTGCCGTAAGGCAGGAACCACACCACGCGGCCGTTGGTGACTTCCCATTCTTTTCTCGCGATGCGCGCCTGCAGTTCGTCGTGGGTGACGATCGGCTTGCCGTCTTTGTCGAGGACTTCGATTTCCTTGCCGGTTTCCTTGTCGACGATGGACCAGATTTCGAGGTTGGCGCCGCCCACCACGCCAATGATTTCGCCAAGGTTCGTGGCGCCTTTCATCATGCTGGTGGCGGAGGCTTCCAGGAATTCGTCCGCGATCATCACCACGCCGGACATGGCCTGAAACAGAATGGGCGCTTCGCGGATGTTGTAGTTTTCGATGGTCGTAACGCGGTCTTCCAGGCCCATTTCGCGGATCAGGCTCTTGATGGTCTCAAAGGTTTTCAGATCGTCCGGGCCGAACACGCGGCCCCCGATCACGATGCGCGGCGCGTTTTCCTTAAAATATTGCAGCGCGCTCTGGTCCTGCTTCAGGCGCGAGAAGAAATAAAACCACTGGTGCTGGTCTTTCGACCACGGGTTCTGCAGGAACTCGAAGACGTCTTTCCATTTGTCCGGACCTTTGTAAGGCACCTGCCGGCGCACGTTCGAGACGATCGGGTCCTGCATGAGCGTTTCGCGGAGGCGTTCGAATTTCTTGTCGAGCTCCTGCCACTGGGCTTCGGCCGCGCGCGCGTCAGGATTCATCGCGGCGTCGTGAACGAGTTTCACAAACTCTGCGATCTCGCCTTCTTCGGCTTCGGCGCTCACGTCCTCGGGACGGTATTGCTTGAAAGTGCTGTGCAGCCAATCGGACGCGCCGCCCTTGCCCTGCTTTTTACGCAGCCACACGAGAAATTTGGCGACGCTCATGGCGCCGACGTATTCGTTACGGATCTTGAAGGTCTCGAAAGCCTCCGGGATTTTCGCCAGCGCGATGAAGAAATCCTTGTCATCGGTTTCAGGAGCAATGCCGATCCTGGTCTTGGTCGCCTCGATCAGCGAGCGGCGTTCTTCGGCCTGCCAGCGGCGGAGAAAGGCGCCGTTTGTGCTGCGGACATCGTCTTCCCGCAGGCCCTGGAGCGTTTCCAGCTCCGCGGGGAAAATGGATTCCTTGAGTTTCGGCGTGTGCTCGGCAAGGCCAACGCCTGTGATGAGATCGTAGGTCAAGCCGACGTAATCCGCGATGCGGATCCTTTTGTTGTGCACGATGAGCGGGCGCATCCACTCGGGGAAACCCAGCAGCTCGAACGCCTCTTCACCCGGTTCTTCGAGGCCGGGCGTATAAACCGTGTGGTTGATGTGATGCTTTTTCGCGGCCGGCAGAAAATTGGCGGGCAAGCTGACGAACTGTTCATTGTCGATGAGGAGCAGGTCTTTTTTCAGGAGGTTACGCTTTTGAAGCTCGAGAATGAGTTTCTGTCCCGCCTGGCGGTAGATGGCCATGTGCACGTAGCGCCAGTACTGCTTGCCTTTGATGTTCGTGCCGTCGTCGTTGTACACCTCATCGAAAATGCGGACCCGGTTCTCCTCGATGTCCGGCTGGCTTTCGTCCTTGAGGTAATACGCGTCCAGGTAATATTGCGGCGTCTTGTAATAAGTGGCCTCGCTTTTGAAGGCGCGGACTTTGATTTTTTTGTCGAGGATCTGTTTGGCTTTACTGCCGCGCGCAATGACCGCGGCGCGGAAACCGCTTGTGATCGTCAAGTCGACCTGGAAGGAAATGCCCGTGTCCTCCATGCCTTTGCGCAAATACTGTCCCAAGCCGCCCGGCGGCTGAGGCACGTTTTTGATTTCTTCCCAAATCGGCTGGACGGAGATGACGTTGGTGTTGTTGGCCTTCCACGTCTCGAAGAGGTCCGGCATGAGAGCGCCGAGACCGCCGGTCACCGTGCTCTGTGCCACGCGGTCCGCGACTTCTTCGCCGTATTGCTTGGCCACCCATTCCAGAAAATGCGGCGGAAGCCCTGCTTCCATCTGAAAGCTGACGACCGAATGCTCGTCGAGAATCGGGGTGGGTTTTTGGAGACGCAGTTCCGCGCGCGGCGGAGCCTGCTCCTGCGGCTGCGCGGCCCCAGGATGTTCTTCGTCCCGCCGGGTTTGACTTTCGAGGGCGGCTTCGGGCGCGGTTCTCAATTCCGATTGGGCTGACGCGGAAAGTTCGGCCTCGGGCCGGGGCGAGTAACGCACCCGCGTCCAGTCCACGGGAACTGTGGCTTTCGGAGCGGCGATCATGACCGAAGTCCATGACGCGGCCGTCGGCCGGTTCATGGCCTGGAGCAGCGCGTCCGGAGTCAGCTCGCCCTGCGCATGCCGCTCGCGCAGCGCGTCCAGGAAACTTTCGACTCTTTCAAACCACGCCGTGCGGATTTTTTCACGCTCCGCGGGATCCATGCCGCGCACGCCGATCTCGTCGATCGTCGAGGTGCTGCGCGCCGCTTCCGCGAGCCGGTTTTCCCCGGCCAGCTGCCGCAGGACGTTGTCTCTCCAATTTTTCAAAAAAGTTTTTTCGCTTTGCGGGTTGGTTTTCCGGTAAGCCAGGACCAGTTTGTCCGCGGCCGCTTCGCTGAAGGCCTCGGAAACGCGGATCCTGCCGCGGCTGGGCTTGAAATAATTTTTCCAGGAAACCTGGCCCTGCATGTGATTGACGTAATCCGGATTTTCCGGCATGGCCTCGATCTTCGGCGTCACCAGCAGGTACGGCGCGCCCCGCTCTTCGAGCGCCGCCATCAATCCCTCGCTGTGAAAACCGCCGGTCACGATAATCGCGGCCGGCGCTTTTTCTTCGGCCATGCGGCGGCCCATGTTTTCGAGCATGGCCTTTTCGCGCTGCTGCGCCAATTCGTAAAATTTGCGGGACGGGCTATCGGATGACGTGAGAGTTCCGGCAAGCGCCGCGATTCTGGCTTCGAGCGCCCGGGTTTCTTCGAATCCGGCACCCGGAGTTTTCGCCGCGGCTTCCTTCCCTTTTTTCCATTCGTCCCGCGACAATTCGAGCCGCGCGGTTTTTTCCAGGAGGCCGAGCTGCCGCGAAAGCGCGTCGATCTGCTTTTCGAGCGCGGAGCGGAACAGCTTTTCCTTCGCGGCACGGGTGTAGGCCTCGAGCTCGGAAAAGAAATGGCTTCCTTCCATCTGTTTGAGCCAGCGGAAATTTTCAGCGTGGTCCCGCAACGCCTGCGAGAGCGCAAGCTTCACGGACCGGCGGCCCGCGTCATCCATGAGAAACGCAGCGAATTCGCCTGCGGAGATGCGCTCGGTTTCATAGGCCTGGTCTTTTTCGTGGAACTGGCGCAGCGCGTCGGGATCGCGCAGGTCTTTTTCGATTTTCGCCGCCGCGGCACGAAGCTCCGCGCGCAGGCCGAGGAATTCTTTTTCAGAAGGAACTTTCAGGTGGTCGAGAACGTTGCGGAGGTTCGGGTAATCGGATTTGCGGATTTCCGCGCCTTTTTTATGGGACATCTTTTCGATTTTGTACAAAAGCCCGGCAAGCTCGATCTGCCGCGCATCAAAGCCGGTCAGCGTATGATCCAGATCCAAAAGCTCGGTGGAATATTTTTCTTTCTTGAGAGTCTCGAGGGCCGCGCGCGCTTCGCCGAGTTCTTTTTCGCGGGCCGACCTTGCTTCGAGCGCGTCGAGATAGGCGTCGATGTCCTTTTCATAGAAGCGGCTGTCTTCGAGACCGTAATATCGGATGTCTTGGGGACCCAGGATTGCGGTAAGAAGAGCGCCCGAGATTTCGCCGCGGGAAAGGTAATCTTCGAACACGGATTGAAGCGCTCCGCGGTCCGGAAAGGCCCGGAACAATGTGGTGTCCAGAGGGCCGGAAGCGCCTTCCAGTCCCACGAGACGCACGCCGTATTCGCGATGGAAAAATTCGATGATGCCCTGGACGGAACGCTGCGCGTCCGGAATGTCGTGCGCGTCCTGCACAATAATGAAGCCGGGCAAATGGCCTTCGGGCGCAAAGGACTGCTTGAGCTGGCCGAGTTCTGAAGGAAGACGGGCCTGCGAAAAAAGAAGCGCGGCGGATTTCGGCGCGAAAGAAGAATCCTGCTGCGCGATTCCCGCGGGCGCCTGCGCGGAAGCAGGGCCGATTGCATAAAAGGAGAGTAAAGAAAAGACGAGTAGGGATGCAGTTCCCCTTTTCCAATTTTTTTGTTTTGGGCTCATCTTCTTCCTGGGTTATGGGTTAGGAATCTTTAAAACCGGGTCAGCAGTGGGGAAATAATACCTAATGACAAGGCGTTGCGCAACGCCTATGAAAAGCTTTTACTAACAGAATAAATATAACTGCACCAAGGGTTTAGATGCTATATCCTGCTTGCTTTTTTAGGCGGGTAGGCGGGGGTGTTGAAGAGGGTTAGACGTTGAACCTGAAAAGCATCACGTCCCCGTCCGAAACGACGTATTCTTTGCCTTCGATCTTGAGAAGGCCCTTTTCTTTGACCGCGGCGGCGGAGCCGAGCTCGAGAAGGTTGTCGCATTTCATGACTTCCGCGCGGATGAAGCCGCGCTCGAAATCGGAGTGAATGACGCCCGCGGCGCCGGGGGCTTTCGTGCCTTTGCGGATCGTCCACGCGCGCACTTCTTTTTCACCCGCGGTGAAATACGTGATGAGGTCGAGCAGTTTGTAGCCCGCGCGGATGAGAAGATTGAGGCCCGGCTCTTTCAGGTTCAGCGAATCGAGAAATTCTTTCTGGTCGGCTTCGGAAAGGTCGACGAGCTCGGATTCGACTTTGCCGGAGATGACGACGTGGCCAGCGCCTTCTTTCTGCGCGAACTCCTGCACTTTCTTTGCCCACGGCCCGCCTTCCGGCAGGTCGGTCTCGGCGACGTTGCAGCAGTAGAGCACCGGCTTGATCGTCAGGAAATTCATGTCGCGGATGCCGAGCTTTTCTTCGTCGGTAAGCCCAAGGCGGCGCAGCGGCGTTCCGTCTTCGAGCGCCTTCTTCACTTTCTCGTATAGCGGCATTCTCTCTTTGGATTCCTTGTCGCCCGAGCGCGCGAGCTTTTCGACCTTCGTAAACCGCTGGCTCATGCTTTCCAGATCGGTGAGGCAGAGCTCGGTGTCGATCACTTCGATGTCGCGGATCGGGTCCACGCCGCCGGAAACGTGCACGATGTTCTCGTCCTCGAAGCAGCGCACCACGTGGACGATGGCTTCGACTTCGCGGATATGCGCGAGGAATTTGTTGCCGAGTCCTTCGCCTTCGGACGCGCCCTTAACCAAGCCGGCAATGTCATAGATTTCCATGACGGTCGGCGTCGTTTTCTGCGGGGTGTACATGCGGCTCAGCGCATCGAGGCGGGCATCAGGGACACTGACGATTCCTTTATTAGGATCGATCGTACAGAACGGATAATTGGAGGCTTCGACCTTGGCCTTGGCCAGCGCGTTAAATAGCGTCGACTTGCCCACATTCGGAAGACCCACAATCCCGCAGCGAAAACCCATACCCTCTCCTGTTCGTTGGGAAAAAGAGGGGCAACTATATCACGAAATACTTTGGGTTTAAAGAAGGGAGAAGCGGAAATAGCCCGCGATCCGAGACCATTCCGGCTCCTTTGGCGGGCCGCGCGTGGGAATTTCTTGCTCCTCTTGTTGAATACGCAAAAAAATTATGCAAAATCCAAACTCATGAAACGCTCCTTTTCGATTTCATCCCGCGCCCTCGTGATCTTCGCGCTACTTTCCGGCGCGCTGATTCCGCTGGCCTACGCGTTTCACGGATGGGAAAGACCCGCGCAGCCCTCCCAGCCCTCGCAGCTGCAGGACGTGATCCCGCATCCGGTGGATCCGGCCGGGCTCATTCTCGCGTCCAAACACGAAATCCTGACCGGCGGACGTTCCGGCAAATGGGAATCGCTTTGGGACAGACGTTACTCCGATACCTTTCATTCCGTGCTTTCCTTCGAGACGCTGCCGGAATTCATCTTCGCCTTGTCGGACCGGCGGATTCTCTGCGGCCGCGTCTCGGACCGGGATGGGGCGGAAATTTTTCGCGCGGATCCTTCGCGGAACGAACAGGTGCTTTCTTTTGCCGTTCTGCCGGAAGATCCGGATTATTGGCTTGCCGGCACGAGCCGCGGCCTCTTTGAGTCCGACGACCGGGGAAGGACATGGTCACGTTTTCCCGGCTTTCCGATTTCGGGAGAAGACGCATCCGTTGCGGTCCTGAAATTTTACGGGGATCGCCTTTTCGTGGCCACCTCCCGCAAGCTGATGATATCGCGCGACCTCAAACGCTTCGAACCGCTTCTCACGCTCGGCGCTTCGCGCGACGACCAAGAGGCCTTTTCTATCGAAGATGAGAAAACGTCCCAATTCCAGGGCCGCATCCATGCCCTTGTTCCTTCTTCCACGGCGCCGGGACTTTTGTGGCTCGGAACCTCGGCAGGCGTTTTGGAGAGCCGGGATTACGGCGTTTCGTGGAAACCGCTTCCGTCTTCGGGCCTGAAAAGCCGGGACATCCGCAAGCTTCTGGTCCTGCCCAAATCCGGCAGTCTGGCCGCGAGCAGCTCCGATGGAATTTATTTGTATGACTTTGCGCAGGCCCGCTGGAAGGAACTGTTTGGGGGACTGAGCGCGGCGCCTCGCGCGCTGTCGCTGGCCGGCGAAGATCACAATTCGCTGGCCGTCATTTCCGACGACGGCTTTGCCTTTTATCCCCTGGGCGGCGAGGTACAGCCTCCGCCACCCCTTTCGATTCCTTCTCCGGAAAAACTCGAATTGTTCCACCGCCTCCTCAAGCTCGAGCCTTCGGCGCGAGACATCCAGTCCGCGGTCGTGCGGTATTCCAACACCGGCTCTCAAAAAACAAAACGCTGGCAATGGGAGTCCCGGCTGAAGGCCCTCGTGCCGCAATTTTCCGTAGGGAAAAATTATTCGCGGGGAAACAGCGTGGACATCGACCGCGGCAGCACGACCGACGCGGACCGCTACATCCTAGGTCCCGACAATCTCGACCGGGACATCGACGTGGACGTTTCCTGGGATTTGAAAGATTTCATCTGGAGCTCGGACCAGACCTCGATCGATTCCCGGGAAAAACTCATGATCGAGCTGCGCCATGATATGGTTTCCGAGGCCACGCGTCTGTACCATGAGCGGCGGCGCCTCCAAATGGAGATCTTCTTTACGCCCGCGTCCGGTGAAATGGACCATGTGCTCCGGCAAGTCCGCCTGGACGAAATCACGGCGCTGCTCGACGGCATGACGGGCGGCTATCTCTCGCAGGCGCTCGACCGCCTTTACGATGAGAACCCGGCCTTCATGCGCCTGTGGGAATATGAAGGCCCCGCCTCTCCGGCAGCTCTTTCCGCGGCTCCCGCTTCCGCCTGAAAATTTCCTCCAATCCTGGCCCCTTTTTACCGTAAATATAGGGAACCCGCGAGGCTTCCGGATGTTGCCCGAATCGATCTCCTATTATTTTTTCAAAAGGACGCTGCGAAAAAAGCTGGATTCGCTCTACGAAATGAGCGATCCCTGGGGCGCGGAATTTGTCCGTGACTTTTTCGTGCTTTGGATCCGCGATCAGATGAAAGCGATGCCGGAGTCCGCGCTTCGCGCGCCGCTCCTGGACGCGGGCGGCGGCGAAGGCCACTATTACGCGCCGCTCAAAGATCTAATCCGGGAATACCACCTTTTGGACATGAGCGTCCGTGCCCTTTCCCGCGGCCGGGAAAGCATCAAATCCGGAATCGTCCGCACGATTCCCGCCTCGCTCGACCAGCTGGCCGCGCCGGCGGACACCTACGGCACGATCTGGCTCTTCAGCGTCCTGACTTATCTGGGAGAAATTCGCTTTCCCCGCACCTTCCGGCGCACGCTGGAAAAGCTCTGGAAGGCTTTGCGGCCCGGGGGCCGGATCCTCTTGATCCACCCCTATTATTCCGAGGAAGAGCGCAAAAGGATTGTCCGGTACGGAGAGATTTTCGCCGGGTTTGGAGGCAAGCTTATCTCCAATGAAGACAAAAGCTTAGGGCGGCAGCAATTCATCGTACAGGCCGTGGCCAAAGAATGACGGTTTCGCCGTCCCTGAGAAAAAAAATGCAGGACGTTTGTCGTTTGCCCTTTTATCAGATAAAATTGTTAACACCTGCTCAATGAAGCTCTAAAAAGCATCGATAAGTGACAGCCGGTCGATGCGGCGGAGGTCTTTTGTGAAAGTTTTCTTTTTGAACATCCCGTTCCATGAACGCTATTCCCGGGAAAGCCGTTCTCCCGGGGTTGCGCCTTCCGGGACGCTTTATTACCCCATTTACCTCGCGCTCGCCGCCGGCGTGACCCGCAAAGGCGGGCACACCATCGATTTTCTGGATGCCCCAGCCGACCGTTACGACCTCGAACAGACAAAAACCCGCATCAAGGCCTTCAAGCCCGATCTCATCGTGGCCACGACCGTGACCGCGTCGGTTTGCCATGACGTGAAAGTCATGGACGATCTGGCGGAAGCGACGGGCGCCATGACGATGCTGTGCGGAACTCATGCGACGGCACGCCCCACCGAAACGCTGCAGATGTCGCAGCGCCTCGATTTTGTCGCCGTCGGCGAATACGATTTCACCATTCTCGCGGTGGCTGACCATTTCGCTTCCGGCAAAACGCGCGGCCAGCTTTCCGAAGTCCTGGGTCTCGCGTACCGCCACAATGGCCAGTTTTACCGCAATGCCGACCGCCCTATGTGGGAAAAGATGGACGAGATTCCCTGGGCAAGCCTCATCTACAAAGATTTTCTCAAGATTGAAAATTACAGCTACGGTGCGCAGCTGCACCCTGAGATCACGATCGTCGGCGGCCGCGGCTGCCCTTACCAGTGCACCTACTGCGTTTTCCCGCAGACCATCACGGGCCAGCGCTACCGCGCGCGCTCGGTGAAAGACGTCGTGGATGAAATGGAATTCATCGTGAAGACCTGGCCCCATAATAAGGAAGTCATGTTCGAAGACGATACCATGACGCTCGACAAGCAGCGCATGCGCGAGATCTCCGAGGAAATCCTGCGCCGCGGCCTGAAAGTCACCTGGTCCGGCAATGCGCGGGCGGATTTCGACGATGTGGAGCTTCTCAAGATCATGAAGAAGGCGGGCTGCCGTCTTTTCTGCGTGGGCTTCGAGTCCTCGGATCCCGAGCTCCTCAAAAAAATGATGAAAGGCGGCGCCACCGTGAAAATGCAGGAGCGTTTCGTCGAGGCCTGCAAAAAGGCCGGCGTCCTGGTTCACGGCTGTTTTCTTCTGGGCGGCGTGGGTGAAACCAAAGCGACCATGAAAAACACGCTGGAGATCGCCAAGAAATACAATTGCGACACGGCACAGTTTTTCCCGATGATGGTCTATCCCGGCACGCGCGCCTACGAAGAAGCCAAAAAGCGCGGCGATCTCAAGACCGAAAATTACGAAGGCTGGCTCAAGGATTCCGGCTACTACATGTCGCAGGTCAACCGCACGGACTTCACCAACGACGAGCTCACGGCTTTCTGCGACCACGCGCTCAAAGAATTTTATTTCCGGCCGCAGTACCTCTTGTCCAAGATCAAGCAGTTCTTCCTGGAGCCGCGCGAACGCTCGCGCATCGTGAAGGGCGGGCTGTATTTCGTCCAGAAACTCGCGGCCATGCATTCCTCGAAAAACAAATGCTCCGCGGTCCCCGAAACCGGGAACTCCCAGGACCACGACCGTCCGGTTCCCCTGGCCTCCTGACGCCGGGCTTTCCATGCGCGTGGCCGTGACCTCAGCCGTCTACAACGAAGCCCGAAACATCCCGCGTTTTTTGGATGCGCTCCTCTTGCAAACGCGGCTTCCCGACGAAATCGTGCTGGTCGACGACGGTTCTTCCGACGAGACCGGGCGGCTGCTGCTCGAAGCCGCGGAAAAAAATCCCCGTCTCCGCTATTTCCACCAGGAAAACAAAGGCCCGGCCTCGGCGCGTAACAAGGCGTGGAAAAGCGCGAATGCCGACATCTGCCTTTTCACGGACGGAGACTGCGTGCCGGAACCGGACTGGATTGAAAAATTATTGGCGCCCTTCGAAGATCCGCGCGTGGGCGCTTCGGCCGGCGCTTACAAAACGCGGAACCCGGAAAGCCTGCTCGCGCGTTTCATCGGGCTCGAGATCGCGTGGCGCTACCGCAATGTACTCGGAGAAATCGATGCGCACGGCTCCTACAACCTGGCGGTGCGCAAATCCGTTCTCGAGGAAATCGGCGGGTTCAAGGAAGACTATGCTCATCCGAGCGGAGAAGACTGGGACCTGACTTACAAAATCTCGAAAAAATACAAAATCATGTTCGTCCCTGAAGCGCGCGTCGCTCACGACCATCCCACGGATTTCGTCTGGTACATGAAAAACCAGATGCGCCGCGGCTACGACAGGATTCGCGTGTACCAGGACCATCCCGACAAGAAAAATTCCGACACTTACACCGGGCCTTGGGTGAAATACCAGGTCGCGGCCGCCGGGCTCTTGCTGCTTTCCCTCGCTGCACGGGCGTTTTTTTCCACCGGCCTTGTCTCGCTCGCCCTTTTTCTTTTCCTCTTGGCCACGTCGCTGATTCCTTTTCCCTATTTCCTGCGGCGGGACCCGGCAGCGGCTTTTTCGGGGATCGGCATTCAGATGGCGCGCTTTTTCGCGTGGTTCTGGGGTGGAATGGCAGGGCTTTTGAAGTGGGAAGCGCTCATTCCCGGATCCAAAAGAAAATAACTTCCAGCGGAATCATCCCGCCTTTTTCTCTTGTTCCCGGTCCAACCGAAGCTGGCCGCATGCGGCGTTGATGTCTCTTCCCGCCGTCTGGCGGACGATAACGCGGAGTCCCCCGCGTTCGAGGATGGCGACGAAGGCATCCAGCTTTTGCTTGGAAGGCGTTTTGTATTCCATCTCGCGGATCGGATTGTAGGGAATGATGTTGACCTTGGCGTTCAGCGGCTTGGCGATTTTCACCACGCCCCTGGCTTCTTCCGGCGAATCGTTGACGCCGTCGATCAGCGTGAACTCGAAGGTGATGTCCCTTTTGAGATCGCGGTTGATTTTGCCCAGCGTCTCGACGAGCTCTTTCAGCGTGTAGCGTTTGTTGATAGGAACGAGTTCCGTGCGCGTGGCCTCGTTACTCGAATGCAGCGAAACCGACAGACGCACGCGGCCTTCGTTTTTTTCCACGAACTGGACGATCCGGGGCGTGATGCCGGAAGTCGAAACGGTAATACGGCGCGAGCCCAGGGCAAATCCCCACGGGGCCTGCAGGATTTTGAGGGCCTTCATGGTCGCGTCGAAATTGTCCAGCGGCTCGCCCATGCCCATGAAGACGATGTTCGTGATTTTCCTTCCCGTCTCACGCGACACCGCGGCCACCTGCTCGACGATTTCCCCCGCGGTCAGGTTCCGGCCGAACTTTCCCTTGCCGCTCGCACAGAAGCTGCAGCCGACCTTGCATCCCAGCTGCGTCGAAACGCACACGGTCTCGCGGTCGGACTGCGAGATCAGGACCGTTTCCAGCAGCCGTCCGTCATGCGTCGAGAAAAGAAATTTCGTGGATTCGGCGTTCGAAGATTTTTTGACCTCGCTGACTTTCAGAGTCGAAACCGGCACCTCGCGTCCGATGCTTTCGCGCAGGTCTTTCGGAAGCGTCTTGGCTTCGGCGATCTCCCGGATATTTTTCTGATAAATCCATTCCAGGATCTGGCGGCCGCGGTAGGCGGGCGCATGATGCTGCACGGCAAAGGCCTCGGCTTCTTCGATGTCCATGCCATAGAGGGACGAAGGTTGAGGAGCGGCCTTGCCTGCGGCTAAATCCATTTTCGCCACTTCATCCATACCAGCATGCCAACCGACACCACGATCGAAAGCCCGATAGCATAATGATAACCATACGCCCAATCGAGCTCGGGGATATGCTTGAAATTCATGCCGTAGATGCTCGCGATGAGTACCGCGGGCATGGTCAGCGTAGCCATAACGGTCATGTGCTTGATGATTTCGTTTAATTTGTGGGAAGAATAGGAAAAATAGGCTTGAAGCAGGTTGGAGAGCATTTCATGATGCCCTTCCGCGAACTGATAGATGCTCACGAGGTGATCATAGACATCGCGGAAATAAATCATGTGTTCTTGCTTGATATAGGGCGAACTGCTGCGCGTCAAATGGCTCAGGAGTTCGCGCTGGGGAGCGATCATCCTTCGAAGAAAAAAAAGATCGCGCTTAAGCTGGAGAACCGTCGAGATAAAGCGTTCGGGCGCATCTCCAAAAGCCGCGTCCTCGACCTTGTCGATCTTCACGTCATAGTAGTCCAGGCTGGGCTGGTAATCGTCGACGAGGCGGTCGAGAAGGGCATGGACCAGCATGTCGGAGCCTTGCCCGAGAAACCGCTCGTGTTTTTTTTCGACAGCAGCCCGGATCTGGGCAACGGCTGCGATCGGCACTTTGTGGAACGTGACGACATAGTTTTTTCCGAAGAAAATGTTGAGCTCAAGGGCGGCAAGCTTTTCGACGTCTTTTTCCCGGTCATGAGAAATGCTCAGGCTGCTGGCCACCAGAAACAAGTATTCGTCGTAGTCGTCCAGCTTGGGCTCGGACCGGTCGTTGATGCAGTCTTCGATCGCCAGGGGATGGAAATTGAAAAGCTCGATCAGGCATTCGATTTCGAAGTCGTTCGGGCTTTCCAGATCCACCCAAAGGACGCAATCCGGGCTCTTCAGCGCATTGAACATATCCGTGCGCGAGAGATTCGTTTTTAATTCGGCGCTTTTTTTGTAGAGATACGTATTGATCATCGGGGGACTCCTTATTTGCGCAGCTTGAACCCGGTGCGAAAAAGGTAAACCGTGTAAGCGAAAAGCGCGAAGAAAATGACCAGCACAATGCCGGCGCACAACCCCGCGGGCACGTCGGAAGTCCCGAGCATGCTGTAACGCATGCCGTTGATCATGTAAAACATGGGGTTCCACACCGTGAACGCGCGCAGGGCCGGCGGAACCATGTCCGACGAATGGAAGACCCCGCCCAGGAAAACCAGCGGAGTGATGACAAACGTGGTGGCAATGGTCAAGTGCTCCCATTCTTCGGCAAAAAGCGCGACCACCATACCCGCCGCGGAGAAAATGAGCGACACCAGGACGAGAAAAAAAAGCACCGCGACCGGATGCACGACTGGAAACCGGACAAAAAAAAGCGAAACGGCGTAGACGCCGGCGGCCGTCACCGCGCTGCGCACGAGGCCGCCGAGCAGAATGGCCAGGACCATCTCGAAATATGAAAGCGGCGTGACAAGCAGCTCCTCGATGTAATTCGCCCATCGCGAAATAAAAAGAGAGCTCGACGTGTTCGTGTAGGAACCTTCGATGACATGCATCATCACAAGTCCGGGAATCAGGAACTCCAGATAAGAGACACCCTTCACCTGCTGGATCTGGGAGCCGAGCGAGCATCCGAAAATCAGGATGAAGAGGAAGCTGGAAACAAGCGGCGGAATTACCGTCTGGCTGATGACCGACAGGAAGCGGTAAATTTCGCGCCACACCAGCGTCCAGAAACCGGTAAGGGCTTTCATGCGTGGTTTTTCTCCTTTTTTTCCGTCAGCCTGAGAAAGGCGTCTTCAAGGGTCGGGTGCCGGATGTCGATTTTCTCGACTTCCAGTCCCGCGTCATGGAGGATTTTCAGGACGCGCGTCACGCGGTCACCGACCTCTTCGAACCGCAGCATCTTGGCCTCGGCATCGGCAATCACCGAAAGCTCCGCAAGCTTTGGGGCAAGGCGCGCGGGGCTGTCTTTCAAATAAAGTTCCACCAGGTCTCCGCTGATTCTGCGGATCAAATCCCCGGTCGCGTCCATGGCCACGATGCTGCCCTCGTGGATGACGCCGATATGCCGGCAAAGCCTCTCGGCTTCTTCGATGTAGTGCGTGGTCAGGAAAAGCGTCACGCCTTCCTGGTTCAGCCTCTTCAGAAATCCCCAGAGCTGGTGGCGCAGCTCGAGGTCCACGCCGGCCGTGGGTTCGTCCAGAATCAGGATCTTGGGCCGGTGCATCAGGGCCCGCGCGATCAGGAGGCGCCGCTTCATGCCGCCTGACAGCTTTTTGTAATCCACCTTGCGCTTGGCGGTCAGCTCGAAAAGCTCCAGGAGTTCGTGCGCCCGGACAAGCGCCTGGCGCCGGGGAATCCCGAAATATCCGGCCACAAACACCAGGATATTTTCGACGGAAAGATACGGATCGAAATTGAATTCCTGCGGGACGAATCCGACGAGCGCGCGCGTCTTCCGGTATTCGGCGATGACATCATGGCCAAAAATCTTGACGGAGCCCCCGTTGAAATTCGCAAGGCCGGTCATGACGCTGATCGTCGTCGTCTTCCCCGCGCCGTTCGGCCCGAGGAACCCGAAAAAATCCCCCTCCCGGACTTCGAGGGAAACATCATTCAGCGCCTTCAGGTCCTTGTAATATTTGGTCAGCGATTTAATCGCAATGGCTGGCTGTGTCATGTAATTTTGGGGAGACGTCGTACGGTTGGGTTATGGGTTCTGGCGATTGATCGCCTCACGGTTGTGGCGGCCGCCGGATGAGGCCTTCTTTGGTCCCGATCGCGCCGTCATTTTCCCAACGGAAAATGGCGGTCACCGTCCGAGGCCATCCGTGGGCCTCGACGGTGCCGTCACTTTTTGACCAAAAAAGTGGCGGAGAGGGCGAGATTCGAACTCGCGAAACCTTGCGGTTTACTCGCTTTCCAAGCGAGCGCACTAGACCAGGCTATGCGACCTCTCCTGAATCATGAATTCGACGATTACCGGCGATCTTTGCGCAGGGCCTTGAAAAACGCCTGGAGCAGAGACCGCGATTCCTCCGCCAGGATTCCCGGAACAACCTTCAGGCGGTGGTTCAAACGATCGTCCTGCACCACGTTGTACAGGCTGCCGCAGCATCCGGCCCGCGCATCCTGCGAACCATAGACAAGCTGGGAACACTTGGTCACGACCAGCGCGCCCGCGCACATGGCGCACGGCTCCAAAGTCGCGTACAGGACCGCCTTTTCAAGGGAACCCCGGTGGTCTTTCTTGTCTTGAGACAAGGCTTCCGAGGCCTGGGTCAGGGCGATCATTTCGGCATGCGCCGTCGGATCGTGAAGGGTTTCCATCTGGTTATGGGCCCTCGCGATGATCCGGTTTTCAAAAACGACCACAGCGCCGACCGGGATTTCTCCCGCGTCAAAGGCCTTCACGGCCTGCTTGAGCGCTTCGCGCATAAAATGTTCGTGGGAGATGTCCTGCATCGCTTGTCCGTAAAGGACGGTTATTCTACTGGTTTTCCCCGGGCTTTTCTATGGTTGTTTTGGCCGCGCGGCCGCTTAGGCAAAAAAAGCCGCGGGGCGCAATGCCCCGCGGCTTTGATGCGAAAAACCCGGGCGGAGGGTAGGGTTCCGCCGTTTTGAAATTACACCGTTGTCGTGTTGCCGGCCCATTCCTGCCAAGCGTATTCGGGCTTGATGAGCGGACCTTTGTCGTCCTTGGGGAAATCAAAGGGACAGGTCACGGTGTCGATGATGCCGGCGCCGAGGCGGAGAATCGTGCGTCCGAAGCCGCCGAGAAGCCCCACGGTCCAGCCATAGGCCTTGCCTTCTTTATTGCTGGTGACATTGACCGTCCTCGCGATTTCGACCGGCGAAGAAATAATGTTTAAAAGGCCGCGGTTCAGCTTGTCCGACCATTTGTATTCACCGACCGTCAAATCCGCAAAGGCGGGGGTTGCCGACAACAAAAGCATGAGAGCCGTCATTCGCCATACATTCTTCATAATCTAATCTCCTTTTCTGATTCAATGCGATATTACGCCGCAAAAGTTTCTCCGAACGAACCTTTCGAACCGCCATACCTGCGGAAAATTTCGCCTGCGTCGCTGCGCCTTTGTTCATTTTCCACTTTGACGGCGACCAGAATCTGACCTTCCTGGATTTTTTTCTCAAACCGCGCGCCTTCTTCTTCAGACACTCCCCAGATCGAGAGGATCGCGGCAAATCCTTTTTCCGCGGCCTGCGTCGGCGCCTCGAGAAAGAGAGCGAGCAAGTCCCCGTCCGCCCTGAGAGGCCCCAGCCCGGGCAGGAAAAAAGTCTCGATTCCCTCGAAGAGTCCGAAGGCTTCTCCCAGAAGGCCCGCGGGAGCGCCCACGGCCGCGGGTGATCTCGAGCCTTCGAGGACCATCACGGAAACGTCCTGCATGAAAAATTCCGCTTCCAGCAGGTCCCGCACCGCCGGCATCACGTCTTCTTCGTTCACCGTTCCCAAAACCATTTCGTGAGCCATTGCTTAATCCTCCATGTCGAGTCCCAGATCATTGGCCCCGCGGCTTCTCGCAGTCTGCAGCAGCTTCCGTATCCCGGGATTCCAGTGCATGGCAAAATCCACCCAGCGCTTGGAAGAGAGCAGCCAGCCCACAAATCCGGCCGAAACCGCGCTTTCCGCGAAGCCCAGCCCCAGAAGCGCCCAGGCCCGGTGGCCCGGCCCTTCGGCCAGGAAAAAATAAGCCGCGAAGTGAAGCAGGACAATGCCCGCGAAAAAGAAGAGAAGCCCGAACAGCACGAAAAACAAAGTCATGAATCCGCTGCGCACACTTTGCACGGCCTTCAGGTAATAAATCGCGCCCTGAATCCGGGCCATGGTGACGGCTCCCTTCTGGTATTCCTTGAAAACGTTTCCCAGGCCCAGGATGCCCAGCTCCATCAAGCGGTTGGAAAGATGCGGCTTTTTCACTTTTCGTCCCCGTTGTTGTCCTGAGGGATCGCCGGCTGGCGGACCCGCGGCGCCGAGGCCTTGCGTCCGAACCTGACGCCGAAAAGAAAGGAAACGAACGCGACGGCGCCGACAAACGCCCACGGATTTTCGTGTGCCTGCTTGTCGACTTCCTTGGCCCTTTCGAAAATCTTCTCTTCTTCGTCCTGCAGTGCCTTGAAGAGCTGCTTTTTGGCGCTCTCCACGGCATGAAGGCCGTTTTCGGCTTTTTCCTGGATCGCTTCCGCGATTTGCCCGTATTTTTCGCCGATGAGTCCGTAAAGCTCTTCCTTCTTTTCCTTTGCGGCTTCATTCAAAAGGTCCACCACTTCATGCAGCTTGTCGTTCTTAAATCGCGTTCTCATGAGATCCTCCGTTTTTTCTTTTGCATCAGGCGGCTTCTTTGTGCGGCGACGCGGCATGGACCAGTTCCGGCTTTTTGACCGGCGGCAGCTCCATGGCCTGCTTTTTGGACGGCCGCGCGGGCGGAGGCAGAATCTCCAGCCGCACGGGCAATCCGGACTCCGCGGAACGGTACAACGCTTCGATGATTCGAACGTCGGCCAGGCCTTCGTACCCGGAAGGCTCGGGCTGCCGGTCGCGAAGTACGCAATCGGAAAAATAAAGCAGCTCCGGCCCGAACTGGTCCTTCATGGGAAACTTTTTTTCGGAGGTCTTGCTTCCGGCGATCACGCGCTGGCGCCGCGGCTGCGCGTATTCGTATCCGCCTTCCATGATGAGCTGCCCTTTAGAGCCGACCAGCCTGTAATCAGAAGTGTCCGCCGCGCCGAAGCTGGTCACGAAGGCCGCCAGCTTCTGTTTGGGGAAGCGCAGGATCGCGGAGGTCATTTCGTCGACCTGCTCGAAGCGTTTCTCGCCGT
Source organism: Verrucomicrobiia bacterium (assembly GCA_035495615.1). NCBI lineage: Bacteria > Pseudomonadati > Verrucomicrobiota > Verrucomicrobiia > Verrucomicrobiia bacterium. Next base: position 52,332 of record DATJFP010000078.1, read on the forward strand.
TGTTGGCGCTGAAGGCCGTGACCTCCACGGGCTCCGAACGGAAAAAATAGCGCGCGGCGTTGATGCAATAGATCCCGATGTCATAAAGCGTCCCGCCGCCCAGTTTTTTCTGGAGGCGGATGTCGCCGGACTTGACCTGCATGGAAAAAACGGAGTTAAACATGCGGAGATCGCCCAATTTTCCGGATTCCGCGATCTGGACGGCGGCCATGTTGGCCTTGTCGAAGTGAAGCCGGTAAGCGATCATCAGCTTCACCCGGTTTTGCTCCGCGGCCCGGATCATGGCTTCGCAGTCCGCGGACGTGACGGCCATGGGCTTTTCGCAGAGAATGTGGATGCCTGCCTTGGCGGCGCGCACTGTGTATTCCCGGTGCATGCTGTTGGGAAGCGCGATATAAACGGCGTCGATCTCGCCGCTCGCCATATAGGAATCGTAGAGGTCGTAGGTCAGGACGTATTTGCTGCGGTATTGCCGGCTGAGTTTCTTGAGCTTGGCCGCATCGTCGGAAACAAGCGCGACAAGCTCGGAGTTTTTTCTCGCATGCTCGAAGGCGGGGAGCACGGCATTCTGGGAAATGTAACCAAGCCCGACGACCGCATACCGGATCTTCCGGGACTTCTTTTTCCGCGGCTTGGCCATGTTTTTCCCTTTCTTAAGACCCGGCTCCGGCAGCTGCTGCCGGAGCCGGTAAACTGTTATCCCGCTTTACGCTGCTCGCGGTTTTCATCCTCAGGACGGTATCCGCCCTGCTTTTGCTGCTGTTGCGGATCATCGAAATCTTCGGCGTCTTCTTCGTCGGTCTCGCTCGTGTCACGCGGGCGGCGAGCTTCCTTTTCTTCTTCGAGATCCTCTTCGAACTCATCCTCGGCCTCAGAAGACAGCTGAGGATTGTCCGCCATGCGCCCCTTGCCGGCGGCGGCGGAAGCATCCTCTTCATAAGGCTGCTCACGCCCCGATCGATCCTGGGGCTCCCCGGCCTGTTCATTTTTACGTTTTTTTTTGGGATCCATACCGCATCTCCCTTCGGTAAAAGTTTAGATGAAGCTAAAAACTTTGCGTGCTATTTGCCTTTATGATGGCCCTTTTTCGAGTGATTTTTCATGACGGTGCGCGCCGCCACTTCCTCGGCTCTTTTGCCGTACCGGCCCGATTTTTTAGCGCTGTTTTTAATGTGCTCGTATTGACGCTGTTCCTTGGAACCGACCCCCCTGAGATGTTTTTTACCTGGCATAAGAGTCTCCTTTCCTGATTCCGCCGACAGCATAAGCGCGATCGCAAAAAGGCATAATCGGGGAAACGATCCTTTTTCTTTAAGGGGTCGTCTGACGGAGGCGGCCCGGTTTTTTGCCCGGATAAGGATACAAGGAATTCCCCGATAGCCGGGGCCGAGCTGGTTTTTTATGATGCCAGCCATTCGAAAGCGGAGGATCATCTGCTTTCATAACAATTAAAAATGAGGTGCTATCATGAAAACAAATGACCGTTGTTTTTTTGCGGCGGTGCTTTCGCTCCTGACGGGCCTGGTCTTCGTTTCTATGCCGGCCCGCGCGGAACAAAGCGTGCTTACAAACCTGCAGAACAAAGCCGCCGAGGCATGGGAAAAGCTGACGCCCGACGTCGAGGTGAACCGGGACGCTTATGTCCGCGTGACCGGCGACCGCCTGAATGCCTTGAAGCAGGGCATCCAGGAGCTCAAGAGCTCCCCCAGAAATGATTTCGAAGGCGAATCCTGGGAAGAAATCTCGACAGGCCTGGACCGGATGGAAACCGAGGCGGAATCGCAATACAATCGCCTGCAGACGGCCGTGGGTGACAGCTGGCGCGATAAGCGCTCGGATGTGGACAAGGCCCTGAAAGCGGCTCGCTCGGATCTCGACAAGGCCGCGGACAAAGTGCTTCCGGAAAGGGACGCTTATGCAGTGAAAACGGGGCAGCGTCTGGCGGAAATGAATGCACGCCTGCAGAAGCTGGAAGCCAAGCGCGCCGAAACCACGGATCAGGCCGAGCAGGCCAAACTCGACGGCCAGATCAAAGAGCTGAAAGACAGGCATGACGGCGCGCAGCAGCACCTGGATCAGCTCAAGACCGACAAGACCGAAACATGGAAGACACATCGTGACGCCATCGAGGCGCTTTTGAAATAATTCTGCGGAAGGTCAAACGACAGCCGCGGGAATTTCTCCCGCGGCTGTTTTTTTTGCTTAAAACGGCCTGACAGAAGGCGGTTCGGAGGGAGACGCCGGAGGTTCCGAAGGAGGTTCGACGCTCGGCGGCTCCTGAGGCAGGGCGGGCGCAGGTGCCGGGGGGCGCAGTGGCGCGGGCTCGCGGGCCGGAGCCGGTTCTTTTTCGGGTTCGACTTCGGGCTTGCCGCCTTTTTTTTCGGCGGCCGTTTGGCCCGGAATGCGAAAATGCGAATTCATGACTGCCGCCTTTCCGGGGATGTCTGGCTTAATAGACCACGGAACCTTTTTCGATCTGGTCCTTGCGGATTTCATACTCCCGCTGGTCGATCTTGCCGGCTTTATAATCGTCTTCGATTTGCTGCAATTGCTGCCTGGCGCGGAGCTCGTAAGCTGTCGCCGTGCCGCCTGCCCCGGCTCCTGTGCCGCCCCAAAACCAGCCGCTGCAACCCGCGGAAAATAAACAGATCGATACTAATGCCATGGCTGTTCTTAATTTCGTCATACATCCCTCGCTGTTTTTCTCGTTCGACGTTGTTGAAACTCACCGGTATTCCAGCACTCGCGGGGCAGACCGGCTATCGGGGATCGTCTTGATTTGGTTTCGGGGGATGCTGGCAAAGCCCTATCGAATGTTCAGCGTGTCCCCTATGGCAGGCGAAAGCGTTGCGGTCCAGTATGGTCGCGGGCATCTGCCCAGGAGGCATCTCATGAACGCAACCATCTTTACTCGAATCTTGGGCCTTACCTTTATTCTCGTCGGCATCGCGGGCACCGTGACAGGCACACACGCCCACAATCTGGTGATCTTCGGGATCAATATGCCGCACAACCTGGTCCACGTGATCTCCGGCGTCTTCGCCGTTTTTGCTTCGGGCCTGGGGCCGCGTGCGTCGCGGACCTTTTGCCGTATTTTCGGCGTTGTCTACGGCCTTGTCACGATCGCCGGTTTTGCGAGGATCGCGCCAGTGGTGTCCTATCTGAATATCAATGCCGCCGACAACTGGCTTCACCTGGCCATTTCCGTCTCCTGCCTCATCGCGGGCTTCGGAAACCGTAAGCATCGCCGCAAAGAACATCGGCCTTATCGCGAAGAAGCCCTGGCTGCCTAGCGGCCTAACCCTAAGCAGGGAGGCGTCATGGATTCCGAACGCCCTTCAAAAAAAAATTCTCCGGGCGACCCGAATGTGCCCGTGGATTTTTCCGACATCCTCAAAAAAACGGTCGTCATCCGCCGGCCCGTTTCCGAAGTTTATGCGTACTGGCGGGATCTGGAACATCTCCCGGGCCTCATGCCCTATCTCAATCTGGTGCAAGAGCTCGATCGCCGCAGGTCGCGCTGGCGCACGGAAGGGCCGGCCGGCGATGTCGAGTGGACAGCCGAGATCACCAATGACATCGAGAACAAACTGATCAGCTGGCGGACCCTCGATGGTTCCGATATCGAACACGCAGGCTCGGTGCAGTTCACGCCGGTTCCCGAAAGCCGCACCACGGAAGTGCTGGTGACTTTCGCATACAATCCTCCGGCGGGAAAAGCGGGAAAACTCGCGGCGAAAATTCTTCGGAAGGACCCGGAAAAAGAGATCGAGGACGCGCTCGACCGCTTCAAAGGAATGCTCGAAGCCGGCCCGGACGCAGAGATGGCAGCTTAGCCGCGGCATTTGCAAGATTGGCTTTCCTTCAGAACTCCTCTTTACAGCTGCAACCGCACCTCGAGAGGGATTCGCAGCAGAATTTCCCTATTTTATTTTTTCGGTCACGGCGACGACGATAAGCGGTGAGGTTCTGGCCTGTCAGAGGGTGGGCGGCATTCTTTTGCGCGGGGGCGTCATGATTTCCGGACAAAAAGTTCTGCGCTGAGCGGGGATAAGCTTTTTCAGATTCTCGAATCTGAGGGGCTCATCGTGGGGTTTTTCTTTCAGCATAAGACATCCTTTCTTTAGCCCCGTTATTTCGAATTGGAACATTTTAAACTTACGGTTTTTTTTCGCCATCGGGGCGAAGCCAGAAAAAGATTACGGGGTTCCCTTATAGGAGTTCGTTCACTTCGACTCTGGCGGGCAAAAAAAGAGCGGCAGATTGCCTGCCGCTTATTAGAACGCGCCCTAAAAACGAGTCGGCCACTACGGCTCGCGGGGCGAGCCTGCGTCGCCTCACCTCGCTCGCTGACGCGGGCCTTCGGCTTACCGCTTTTCCGGCCATAAGGCCGGCGCTCACTCGCTTCAACTCCTGGCGGACAAAAAAAGAGCGGCAGATTGCCTGCCGCTTATTAGAACGCGCCCGCCAGGAGTCGAACCTGGAACCTTCTGATCCGTAGTCTCCTTTAAAGCGGACAAGTGACTTTGAAGCAAAATACTCCCGCTACTACGGTTAAATCAATAATTTTTGCTCGCCCTTAAAAGGACGGTGTCAAAAAGGTGTCAGACTGTCGCGAGTGCGGGGACAAGCCGATCACCGCGGCGGACCAAAATGGCTCCTTCTGGCGGATTCGGATCGTAATCGGCCGCATCAAGGAAATGTGCCTTGTTGTCGGCATCAACCCAAAACAAAGTAATACGATCGCCGCAAAGATTGTTTAGGACAAACTGATTTTTTTCGGCGTAAGCGTGCACTTCCGCACCCAAGGCATCCTC
>DATJFP010000079.1 GCA_035495615.1 Verrucomicrobiia bacterium
CAAACTCTCCTTGGCCTTTTCAAATCCGGGGTGATGGTGGAAGGCGCGCTGGCCAATGCGCTGGCCGGCCACGCGGAATTGCGCGTGGACCTTCTTCCCGCGGCACGGGAGATCAAGCCGCGCGCGGCGCGGGCAAAGGCCGCGGCTCCGGCCGCGCAGGCTCCCGCTCGTGCCGAGATGCGTCCCAGCTGGGAAGCCAACGATCTCGTGCGATCCACGCTCGCCGAGCGCAACAAGCAGCGGGCGCAGCTGCTTTTCGATTTCCTGTTCGAGCATCCGCTCGGCAAGACGGGCGTGGTCCACTTTCAGTCGGAACAGGGGACGGCCGCGGTCTTTGATTTCGCGGGAGTCGAAAAGACGCCGCAGGGGCAGTGGCGTGTCCGCGCCAACCGCATCAGCTGGATGTCGATCAACGAAGCTCAACAGGGGCGGACGCTGACGAGCAGCGAGTTCAGCCGTTTCGGCGTGGCGCTTCTGGCCGCGCTCGACCGCCAGTCGCCCGACACCGCCTCAAAGACTCAGATCCGCGAGCTTCTCGACCGCCTCTGGCAGCTCGACCAGAAAGTGATCCAGGATCTCACGGCAAAAAAAGCGGAGTTCGAACCGCAGGCCCAGGCCACGATCGAACGCAATCTCCTGACCTACGAACGGGCCCGGATCGAGAGCCAGACGCTCGTCAATTGGGCGCTCCTGGAACCCGCGGACGCGCCGCCGGGATTCGCGGACACCGATTCCTCGGGCAATCTCGTCTTTTATCCCCGCGTTGAAATCGCGGATTCGCTCTCGACTTATACCGGCGACATGGGTGCGCTCCTTTCCGGATCGTCGCCGGTGCGCCGCAGCGTGCTCGCGGCGGCAGCGGCATGGGAAAAGAGGCTTACGGGCGGCGCCGCGCAGGCGCCGGTGCCGGAACTTGCGGAGGCGGGCACGCGCCGCATCGTGCAGGACACGCATGCGTTTCTCAATCGTTACTTCGCCCACTTTCAGGAAACCCTGGCGCGCGGGGCCCGGCAGACGAAGACACCGCTGCCCACGGCTGAAGCCTTTGCCGCGCTGACGATCGAACAGAAAGTCGGGCTCATCACCACGCTCCGGGCCGCGGACCTGGAGCGTCTGCGCCAGCTCCAACAGAGCCTGGATAACCGCCTGCAGAAAATTCATGAGGGCGCGGAAAATCTCCTCATCATCGATGAATCCGTTGCCGCTTCGGTGCGCGAAGACCGGAGGCTGGAAGAGCGCGCTTATTACCGGCCGGATCCCGGCGGGATTTTCCTGCTGCCGCTCGATCCGGCCAAGGATCCTATTCCGGAAGGCGCGTTCGAGCGCCCGGAATATCCCGGCGTGCTTTTCGCGCGGTTTTCGGCCTATACGCCCGAGGCCGGCGATCCGAACGTGGCCGTTGTCGAAGAACACCGCAAACAAACCCTGGCGCTCGAGGAAAAGGCTCGCAAGCGCGGCCGCGAGCTGGACGTCCTGTCGCGGAGCTATAAGACCGCGGCCGCCGAGATCAAAAACGAAAGGGCGCGCTACGATCTTGATCTGGCCTTCCTGGAAATGACGCCCGAACCTGTTCCTGAATCTCCCCAGGCCCGGGCCGTCGCGGCTCAAGAGGCAAAACCCGCGGAAGCCAAGCCGCGCGGTTTCATGGGGCGCTTCCTCAAGATCTTTGCGCCGCTTCTCCTGCTCGCCGGGCTGGGCGTGGGGCTCGCGGTCTATTATTTTTCATCGCCTCCGCAGGAGCCTCCCGCCGCGGAACAGAAGCAGGAAAAAGAGAAAGAAAAGAAAGTCAATGAGCGCAAAGAAGAAGAGAAAGCTCAGGAACCGCCGCCGCCCGAACAGAACCGCGAGGCGGAAAAGCCAAAGCCTCCGGAAGTCATGCCCAGGGCCCAGCCCCTTCACATCCAGGAACCCTGGAGCCAGTACACGCCGGGTGTCGTCGGCGGCGACGAAACTTCCAAAGGCCTGGGCAAAAAAGATCCCAACGCAAGGCCTGTTTATTATTTCACCTATTCGGGGGATGCTCCGCCGCATTATTTCTTCGTGCACCAGGTCTTCAAGGTCGATCCGAATAATCCGAGCCGCTGGATCGCCGTGCCCCGGAATGAATTGCCGGAATTGACCTACAAGGGCTCCGGCAGGTCCAGTAAGATGACCATGCATGTGCCGCTGCCCGCCAGCGCCGAAGAGCCGACCAAGGGCCTGCCGCTGCCCATCGATGCGCGGCAGGCGGGCCAGAAGCCCGCCAAAGACAAACAGGTCGACGTCGAGTTTCAGCTGAACGGAAGATACGAAGGCGCGGGCCAGCAGAAAGGACCGGGATTTATTCCGGTGGGCCAGGCGAAGCACCTGGATCAGGTGCGTGCCAAATACGGCCTGCCCGAGCGGGACTCGCTGCGCAACGCCACGCCTGAGCAATTGGACGCGGCCTTCCGCGAAATTTTCAATCGCCATTTCAAATATAGTTCGGCCAAGGCATCGAAGGATTACTGGAATGCGCCGGGAGCGCATGAGAAGCTGATGGAAACCGCGCTTCCCGCGGCCGACCGTTTCGTGCCGGGCTGCGAATGCTCGACACTCTCGCACATCCTCGGCTATTTTCTTGCCTACTACGGCTACCACTATGAAATCCTGGGCGGCTACGTGGACGCGGACCGCAACGGCGTCATCGGCCCGAAGGAGGGCCACGCCATCATCCGCGTCTGGATGGTGGACCCTGAGACCGGCGCGGGCTATTACCATTACATGGACCCGGTGCAATGGGTGTCCAACACCGACCGCTGGCAGCGCGAACTCGCCGCGGCGGCGACGGGCGATTCCGACATCAAGCTCTTCACGGATTACCTGCTCGAAAACCGCGTTGCCCCGGCCGTGTATTCTTTTTCCTTTCTGGTGCTGGCGGTCCTGGGCGCGATCGTGGCGCTGGTGCTTTTCCCGTATAAACGCTATCGCGGGCTCGTAAAGCTCTTTGTGAAAAGCGGCTACGAAGAGGGGGCGCCGGGCATTTACAACGGCCGTGTCACGGACGCCTATTGGAAATTCAAGTACGCCTATGGGCCGTACAAGGCCGCGGTTCTCGAACACCACCGCAAGCTCGCGGAATCCGATGCGGCGCACCCCGTGCCGAGCGAGAAGGAGATCGAGGGCTGGTTCGGCCAGCATGCGGCCGTCGCCGTCGTTCGCGCGCAGCGGGCCGTGCAGGGACCTATGGCCGCGGAGCTGCCCAACGCGCCTGAAGACGGCATGAACCTGCGCTTTGTTTTTGACGGCACAACGCTGAAAAGCGTGGCCAATGAAACGGGCAGCGCCGAAGAGAGAAATCAGCCGCGGAAAGCGGCCAGCGGCTTCCGCCATCTGGTCCGGGAAACCCTGCGCACGCTGCGGGGCGTCCTGACTTCGGGGTACACGTGGGCCGCCGCGCGCCTTATCCTCCTGTACCCGCTGCTGGGCACGCTCATGTTTTCCATCGCAGGCGAAACCCTCAGCAATCTTCATACCGCGCTTGTCATGCTGACGCTTCCTTTCGTCATGACCCTCGATTATCTCTGGTTTTCCCACCGCTGGTTCAGCGACGATCGAAGAGATTACGACACCCTTTCATGGATTGGCGCTTTCATCGGAAACTTTTTGGCGGTCACGGTGGCGGCCATCCTCGGGACCGCGGTCGTCGGAGTGTCTCTGGACGGCGTCTGGAGCCTGCTGGGCCAGGACAAGCAAAACGAACTCCAGTTTTTCGCCACGCAAAACTGGCTTTCGCTGATTTCCACTTCCATCAAAAGCTGGGCGGTCACGATCGCGGGATTTTTTGCCGCGATCGCGATCGCAGTCGCGGGGACTTACGCGCTCCGGGAATATCTCTTCCGTACCCGGTACCGCGACTATTTCATGAGGCACAGTTTCGAGATCAATCCGCGGCTTCTGACTTATAGCGCGAAATTCGCTTTCACCAAGGGCATCCCCAAAGGGCCCGAGGTCAGCTATGGAGACGATGCCTATTACACGAGACTCGCGAACTTCCTGGCCAAAGAGCCCGCCGAAGGCCTTCGCGAATACAAAGATCCGAAGCGTCTTGAAAAGGACGTGAAGTACATCACCTACGCCATGCCGCTTCCCGGCAACGGCAAGTATTACCTCCACGTTCCCGAAGCCCTGATCAAGCTGTATCCGGAATTTCCCGTCCATGCGATGGCCTCGATCCGCCAGAGCCAGAGCCCGCCCGCGGACGGCGATCACGAAATTTATTATTTCAGCCGCGATGTGAAGGAGATCTCCAAATATTCCGGGAACATGAAGATCGACGGCCGCGCCGTGAGCACGACCTCGATCAATCCGCTCATCGCGTCGCCTCTCGGCATGGCCAACACGAAGAAGCCCCAGATCGCGGCCGCCGTCAAGTTCCTGCTTCTCGTGCACGCGACGAACCTGAACGGCTATCAAGCCGAGGACGGCCAGCTTTTCCTGCAGAACGCGGACCGGCTCGCGCGCGCCAATCCGCAGATCCTGCGCGACCTCGGATTCCCGGAAACCGGCGACCTGAAGACCCAGCTCCAAGAGATTCTCACGCTGGCAGGGCGCAGCGGCCTTTTCCGGCTTTCGACGCTCGCCGACATGCCCGTCGACAAACTGCGCGAGCGCATGGAACTCGCGTCCCAGCCTTTTCGCGTCATCATCGAGCCCGTGCGCCGCCTCACCCTCGAAGAAGTCCGGCAATATGCGGCGCTCAGGATTACGGGATACCGCCGCGGGGACTTCGAACAGTACGGCACGGAGAGGAAAACGGAGATCCTGCGCCAGATTTTTCCTCTTTTTGCTCTGGAAGCCGACGACGGCGTGGCTTTCCCCGAAGCGATCGAAGTGGTGGCGGAAGATGACCCGACGGACATCGTGCGCGTGCGCTATGCGGACGTGAAAGGCTTTGAAAAATACGCGCCCAAGACCCCGGCACCCGCGCCCGCGGCACTGCCTCAGCCGGAGGCCCCGCGTTTTTCCGCTTCGGAAGAGCAGCATCACGCGGAGCTCAGGCTGGCGGACACGCCGGTTCCGGCCGAATCGCTTCAGGTGATGGCCGCGGGCATTGCACCGGCGGATCTCAAAGGGCCGCTTGCCGCCGTGCTCCCGCAGGGGACGACGGCGGAGCACGCGGCCGAGGTTTCTTTTGAAGTCCTGTCGGAGCGCAATACAGCCGACGTGGGCCGGCAATTGAAGGAATCGGTTTTCGCGGCGTTCCTCGCGTCGCGGGAAACGCCGGGACCGGTTTCCACGATCGACGCGAAGACGGCGCGCGCCGAATCCGCGAAACTCCTTGCCACGCTGGCGTCGCTCACGCACAAGGGCTACACGCTGGGCATGATCCCGCCGTCGGAATCCGAAGCCGCGGGAAAGAAGTCTTATTTCGAGACGCTCATCCAGATCGCGCGCGATTACGGGGTCAACGAGATCGGGACGGATTGGAAGAAGGTGCCGGCGGACGTTTACGAAAAACTGCGCGCGCTGGGCGTGAACCCGCGGCATCTGGATCCCCGTCGTCCTTTCGTCCCGCTCAACGACCAGGAGCTCGTGCCGCTTCTCGTCGTCACGCAGCTGCTGGAGGGCCTGGACTTCAGCAAGTTCTTCATGCCGATCCGCGGCGACGTGTCCGGCATCCAGGACCCGCTCGTCGTGGATTACACCGAGCTGCTCAAGCTCGTGGCCGCGCTGCATCTCATCGACCTTGTCGCGGCCGATCCCGCGCTGCTGAAAAAACCCGCGGAGCTGCAGGCGCAGCTTCTCGGAAGGCTTCAGCTTTTCGATCAGCGTTTCCAGGGTGTGATCACCGGAGACGCGGACGGCTGGGGATTCACGGTGCAGGGGAAGATCGCGCAGGCTTACCTCGAAGCCATGGCCCGCGAGGCGGTCAAGCAAGCGGCATAACTCTCGTCGCATGGACGGGGACAGGACTTCAGTCCTGTCCCCACGGGTGTGAATGCACAATGCCTGTTGCGATCATGCCGACGTTTGCTGGGGAGACGCCTCGGTATCTTTAAGACTCAAGCTGTTCCGGACAAACCTTGTCGAGATGGTGGATCAGCTTCAGGCGCGCGTCGTTGTCGAGATCGAGGAAGAGAAGTCCCACCTGGAACGTGCCGGGTTCGGCCGCGGGCACGCAGCGCACGACACGGCTCTGGATCTTGAGCGGCTCTCCATTTTTGTAAATGTCGAAGGCCACGTCCACCCGCGCTTCCGCCGGCAGCTTTTCATGCGTCAGGACAAGCAGCCCGCCGCCCGAGATGTTGATCGAGGTCGCCAGCTTTCCCGAGCCTTCGGACTGCGGCAGCCGGTAGGCGATCGGCATTTCCAGGTCCACGCGCCGGAAAAAGCGCTTTTCCTTGTTGTCGTCCAGCTTGGCCGTCGCTTTCACGGAGTAATAACCCTTCGACGCCCCGGCCATGATCTCCGCGGTCTTGGCCTGATCCACGGATTCTTCGAGCACTTCGGCGATCACCCGCACCTGGCTCACCACGCCGATCAAATGGCCGCTTTTGAAGACCGGCAGCTTTGGTGTGGCCTGCAGCAGGATGGACGCCGCGGCCTTCATGACCGTGTCTTCCGCGTTCAGGATGACCATGTCGCGCAGCATGATGTCGCTGACGCGCATGTGGTCGTAGCGCGCGGTCACTTCCTTCAGGAATTCGGGATCGGAAAGATTCTGCGGCCGGCTGCGGCTGTCGGGGTAGAGGATCTGCAGCAGGCTTTTTTCGTGGATCATGCCTTTCAGGACCGCGGTATCGTCCACGACGGGAAAATCGCTGATGCCGTGCTTGTGGATGAGCGCCATGAGCTCTTTGATGGTCGCGTTTTCCTGCACGACGACCAGGCTCGGCTCCATGATGTCCTGAATTTTCAGGTTCGGATTGCCCATGCTATTTCAGAAAAGGCTCCAGTTTGTTGGGGATGTCCTGGATTTCCGTGAACGTGATCAGCGCCTCGCGCACGAATTCCTTGTCCGCCTGCTTGACGAGCGACATGGGGCAGAGGACGCGGCAGGTGTAATTCGCCGTGGCCGGGTCTTTCAGGATTTTGTTGCAGAAGGTCGGCAGGTTGAAGCCTTCCGGCTCTTCCGCGTACTGCGCGAGGATCAGCTTGGGCTTGAGGTCGTGGATCTTGCTGAAGATCTTCATCTCGCTGGAAAAAAAGTGGGCCTTGATGCCCTTGAACTGGAAGAAGCTTTTGACGATTTCCTCGACCTTCGGGTCCATGTCGATCACGATGACGTTTTTCTCGCGCGACTGGAAAAAGCCGACGCCGTGATCGAAGGAATCTTTGACGGCCTTCAGCAGGACGCCGGGAAGGATGGGCTTGATCAGAAAGGCATGGATGTCCGCGGGCCCGAACAGGTCCCGCATGCTCGGCTTTTCGGACATGACGATGACCGGGATCTTGCGTAAAGCGTCCGGGAGGGTGCGCAGCTTCTGGACCACTTCGTAGCCCGACATCTTGGGAAGCCCGGCATCGAGGATCAAAAGGTCCGGGGTTTCCTTCTTCAGCATCTTGAAGCCGTCCAGCCCGTTGTCGCAGGAAAGGACTTGGTAGCCTTTGACGCCCAGGCTCGCGGCCATGACGGTCCGCAGGTTCAAGTCGGCGTCCAGAATCAGGATTTTCTTGTTCATTCGCACCTTTGTTCAGTTACAAAAGATCGGCATGGATGGAGGGGCCATTCACTCCAAATATAACAGATAAGGCCCCTCTCCCTAACCCTCTCCCCGCACGCGGGGAGAGGGGAGGGTGAGGGGATTAGATGCCCGCATAAGCCAGGTAGGGAGAAAGCCACCGCTCGACTTCGGGAACACTCATGCCTTTGCGGCGGGCATAGTCTTCGATCTGGTCTTTTTCCAGCTTGCCGACCGAAAAATACCGCGACTCCGGATGCGCGAAGTAGTAACCCGAGACCGAAGACGCGGGCAGCATGGCAAAACTTTCCGTGAGCGAGACCCCGGCGTTTTTCTCCGCCTGAAGCAGGTCAAACATCAGGCGCTTTTCCGTGTGTTCGGGGCATGCGGGGTAGCCGGGCGCGGGACGGATGCCGCGGTATTTCAAATGGATCAGCTCGTCGTTCGTGCAGCTTTCGTTGGGCGCGTAGCCCCAGAATTCCTTGCGCACGCGCTCGTGCAGGTGTTCGGCAAACGCCTCGGCCAAACGGTCGGCCAGCGCCTTCATCAGGATCGCGCTGTAATCGTCGCCTTCTTTTTCAAAGTGTTTCACGGGCGCGTCCAGCCCGGCCCCGGACGTGCACGCGAAAAAGCCCATGTAATCCTTCACGCCCGAATCCTTCGGCGCCACGTAATCGCTGAGCGCCAGGTTCGGATGCCCGGGCCGGATCGACTGCTGGCGCAGCATGTGGAAAACTTTCAGGACCTGCCTGCGCGATTCGTCCGCGTAAATCTCGACGTCGTCTTCCACCGCGGCCGCGGGATAAAGCCCGACGACGGCCCGCGCCTTCAGGACTTTTTTCTTTACGATCTCCTTCAGCATCTTTTGCGCGTCGTCGAACAGCTCGCGCGCCTGCTTGCCGATCACCTTGTGCTCGAAAATTTCCGGGTATTTGCCGTTCAGCTCCCAGGTCTGGAAGAAAGGCGACCAGTCGATGTATTGCGTCAGCGTCTCGAGCGGATAATCGTCCAGGACCTTGAGTCCCAGGAACGAAGGCTTCGCGATGGCGGCCTTTTTCCAATCGGTCTTCAGCCTGTTGGCGCGCGCCTCGGCCAGAGAAAGATACGATATCGTCTGCTTCAGGGCCGCATGCTCTTCCCGCACCCGGACGTATTCCTCGCGCATTTCCTTTATATAAGCGGCCTTCATGTTGTCGCTGAGCAGCTTGCCCATGACGCCCACGCTGCGGGACGCGTCCGTGACATGCACCACAGGGCCCGAATAGGCGGGCGCGATCTTCACGGCCGTGTGCGCGCGGGACGTGGTCGCGCCGCCGATGAGAAGCGGGACCTTCATCTTGCGGTTTTCCATTTCCTGCGCCACGTAAATCATTTCATCGAGGGACGGCGTGATCAGCCCGGAAAGGCCGACGATGTCCGCCTTTTTCTCCTGCGCCGTGTCCAAAATCTTCTCGAGCGGCACCATGACGCCGAGATCAATCACCTCGTAATTGTTACAGCCCAGCACCACGCCCACGATGTTCTTGCCGATGTCGTGCACGTCGCCCTTCACGGTCGCGATCACCATGCGTCCCGCGGCCTGGCCCGCCGTCTTTTCCTTTTCGATGAGCGGCGTGAGATGCGCCACGGCTTTTTTCATGACACGCGCGCTTTTCACGACCTGCGGCAGGAACATCTTGCCCTCGCCGAACAGGTCGCCCACGATTTTCATGCCGTCCATCAGCGGGCCTTCGATGATTTCCAGCGCCTTGGGAAATTGCGGGATGATTTCTTCCAGGTCGGGCTCGATGAAATCCGTGATGCCGTTGACAAGCGCGTACGACAGCCGCTCGCGCACGGGCTTCTCGCGCCATTCCAGCTTTTTAGTCTCGGTCTTTTTATCGCCCGCGTGCTTCTGGGAATACTCGAGCAGCCGCTCGGTCGCGTCGGACCGGCGGTTCAGCACCAGGTCTTCCACGAGATCGAGCAGGTCTTTCGGAATGTCCTGATAAACGGTGAGCAGGCCGGGATTCACGATGCCCGTGTCCATGCCCGCGCGCGTGGCGTGATACAGGAACGAAGCATGAATGGCTTCGCGCACGTGATTGTTGCCGCGAAATGAAAAGGAGACGTTGCTGACGCCGCCGGTCACGTGCGCATGCGGCAGGTGCTTCTTGATGTACTCGCAGGTCTTGAAAAAGCTCACGGCGTAGTTGTTGTGCTCTTCCAGGCCCGTCCCGATCGTGAGGATGTTCGGGTCGAAGAAAATGTCCTCGGGCGGGAAGCCCAGCTGTTCGGTCAGGATTTTATAGGAACGCGTGCAGATCTCGATCTTGCGCTCCGCGGTATCGGCCTGGCCCTTCTCGTCAAAGGCCATGACGACCGCCGCGGCGCCGTAGCGGCGGATGAGGCCCGCGCGTTCTTTGAAGATCGCCTCGCCTTCCTTTAAGGAGATGGAATTGACGATGGGCTTGCCCTGGATGCATTTCAGGCCCGCCTCGATGACCGACCATTTGGACGAATCGATCATGAACGGCACTTTGCAGATGTCGGGCTCGGTTGCCAGGAAGTTCAGGAACTTGGCCATGGTGGCTTCGGAGTCGAGAAGACCTTCGTCCACGTTGATGTCGATGATGTTCGCGCCGGATTCCACCTGCTGCTTGGCGATCTTCAGCGCCTCTTCCCAGTTCTCTTCTTTGATGGTCTTGGCGAACTTCGGCGATCCGGTCAGGTTCGTGCGCTCGCCGATGTTGATGAAATTGCTGTCGGGCCGCAGCGTCAAAGGCTCGAGCCCTCCAAGCCGCGTGAGACGGGGGACCACGGGCACTTTGCGCGGCGCAAAGCCGCTCACGGCTTTCGCGATGGCGCCGATGTGGTCCGGCGTGGTTCCGCAGCAGCCGCCCACGATATTAAGGAGGCCGTGCGCCGCGAACTCCTTCACGATCCCGGCCATTTCGTCCGGGCCCTGATCATAGCCGCCGAACTGGTTGGGCAGCCCGGCATTGGGGTAAGCGCTCACGTAACAGCCCGCGATGCGCGACAGCTCTTCAATATAAGGGCGCAGTTCCTTGGCCCCGAGCGCGCAGTTCAGGCCCACGGAAAAGAGGCCGGCATGCGAGACTGAATTATAGAAGGCTTCCGCGGTCTGCCCGGAAAGGGTCCTGCCGCTTCGGTCGGTGATCGTGCCGCTGACCATGAGCGGCAGCTTTTTGCCGGTTTTCTCGAAGAAGGTCTGGGCGGCAAAGAGCGCGGCTTTGCAGTTCAGAGTATCGAAGACGGTTTCGATGAGGAGAAGGTCCACGCCGCCTTCGACCAGCGCGGCAATCTGCTCGGCGTAGATTTCCACAAGGCGGTCGTAGGTCACGGCCCGGAAGCTGGGATCGTTCACCTTGGGGGAGATCGAGGCCGTCGTGCTCGTGGGTCCGACCGCGCCGGCCACGAAGCGCGGCTTGGCCGGATTTTTCCGCGTGAAATCCTCCGCGGCCTTGCGCGCAAGCCGCGCGCTTTCGAGGTTGAGGCGCCTCACCTCGCCTTGGAAATGATAATCCGCCATCGAGAGCGCATTTGAATTGAACGTGTTGGTCTCGATGATGTCCGCGCCCGCCTCGAGATAAGCGCGGTGGATGGCCTCGATGATTTCGGGCCGCGACACCGACAGCGCGTCGTTGTTGCCCTTGAGATCGGAGGCGTGATCCTTGTAAGCGCTGCCGCGGTAACCGGCTTCGTCGAGCTTGTAGCGCTGGATCATGGTGCCCATGGCGCCGTCGATGATGAGGATGCGTTTTTCGATTTCCTTCCGGATGTCAGGCATAAGTGCGGTATTGTACCCCATGCCCCGGTTTTTCGGCAAACAACGCTAGGTTGAACAAATTCTACATTCCGTTTCTTTTCCCGTCGCCAACGGCTGTCCCTGAAGACGACGGCGCCGTGGCCGTTCGGAGCTTCGCATGATCTTCCTGCCGTTGCGGCGAGTGACTCGATTTTTTTTGCAAAAGAATGCGCAGCGGAGAAAAATGCAAGAAAATTTTCAGAAATATTTTCGCTAAAAAAATTTTAATCGTTGAAATTCCTTTCAAGTGGGAGCAGAATTCAGAAAATTATTTTGCACGACGGAAAAATAATTTTTGCCGAGAAATTTCTCCGGTTTTGGCGGGAAAAAACGGCGCGGAACGGAAGAAAAAAAGAAAAAGTTTCGAAAAATTCCGCGCTGAGACCCGCGTCAAATCTGGAAAATTTCAAAGGCCTCGGAAAAGCCAACAATCAGGTTGACAACCGCAAGCTGTTGGGGTAAAGTTTCCGACGCGACACAATACTTAGGTTTTTGAACCTAAGGCCGATCATTGAGAGGACTCTTCCCAGCGGTGAAAAAAGGCGCTCCCAAGGCGTCTCACCCCGGGAAACGAAAGCGGAAATTCAAGGCATCAAAAACAGCCCTCCAACCCTTTGGAGCTGCAGCATGATGTTAGGTTCCGTGAAGTCCTTGAAGTACGGCCCACAGTTTCAAATTCCGATCGTGTCTTGTCCGCCAGGGCAATTGTCCCGACATTGTGGGAATCAGTTAAGAAAGGGTCGTGAGGTTAAAGGGATGATGGGTTTTTCGCCCAGACATCAATCAGATTTAAACCTTCAAGCATCGCTCGCAGACCAAAAACTTACCCCGCACAATACAAAAACCTTTCAAAAACATTGGGGCGATTTTTCTCCCCTGACCCTGAAATAGGGAGGCACAAAAATATGGTCCAAGCGAATCCCCACGTGTCTGCGCTCACGGTCAAGAAGCGTAACGGGCAGCTCGTTCCCTTCTACGACATTCATATTTTTAACGCCGTCGAAAGCGCGTTCAAAGCGCAGTACAGCATTCCTCTCGAGTCCGAGCTCGATGCCCATTCCAAAGCCAATGTCCGCAAGGTCACTGATTCCGTCGTAAAGTGGTGCGAAGATCAGGCCGGCAAAAACAAAGTCGTCTTCATTGAAGATATCCAGAACGCCGTCATCCGGGAGTTGAAAGAGCAGGGGCACCGCGAAATCGCCGAACGTTATTCGGCGTATCGCCGCCTCCACGACCTCAAGCGCTTCGAAAGCGAGCGCATCACCGTCCAGAAGCGCGATGGACGCGTGGTTCCGTTCATGCACGAAAAGATCGTTATCGCCGTGGGCAAGGCCTTTTCGGCCATGCAGCAGGGAGCCCCGCTTGATGACCAGTCCCGCCGCGACGTCATCGAAGTCACCGACCGCGTGGTGGCCCAGATCAAGGCCCTTTCCGCCGGGATCTTTACTATTAGTATTGAAGAGATCCAGGACATCGTCGAAAAGACCCTGATGAAGTCCGAGTGGCACGATATTGCCCGCCGCTACATTGTTTATCGCGACGAGCGCCGCCGCAAACGCGACGAGGAAAAGAAAGAACCCCAGGGCATTTCCATCACGATGGCCGAGAAGGAAGGCCTGGAAGTCCGCCACAAGGACGGCACGGTCGAGAAGCTCGATATCGAGCGCCTGAAGCTCGTCGTCGCCGAAGCCTGCCACGGTATCGAAGACAAATGTTCCGTGGAACGGGTGCTCCAGGGCGCGCTGAAGAACTGCTTTAAGGGCATGCCCGCCACGCAGCTCCGCGAAGCCATGCTGCTGGCCGTCCGCCCCTTGATCGAAATGGAACCCGCGTATACGTTCGTCGCGGCCCGTTTCCTTCTCCGTAAGGGGTATTCGGAGCTGGTCGGCAAAGAAATCAGCATCAAGGAAATGCGCAAGGCTTATCCGGCCGCGTTCCGGTCTTCGATCGAGCTCGGCGTGAAAGTGCAGCGTCTTTCCCCGAAGCTCCAGGATTTCGACCTCGACAGGCTCGGCAAGGCGCTCAAACCCGAACGCGACCTTCAGTTCCAGTACATGGGCCTGCAGACGCTCTACGACCGCTACTTCCTTCACGACAAGGGCCGCCGCTTCGAAACGCCGCAGATTTTCTGGATGCGCGTCGCGATGGGCCTGGCCGTCAACGAAGGCGAGCAGAAGAACGAACGCGCGATTGAGTTCTACGACGTGCTGTCGTCCTTCCGTTTCGTCAGCTCCACGCCCACGCTTTTCAACGCGGGCTCCCTGCACTCCCAGCTCTCGTCCTGCTTCCTCACCACGGTGAGCGACGACCTGGA
>DATJFP010000080.1 GCA_035495615.1 Verrucomicrobiia bacterium
GTGCTTTGCCCCGGCATTTTTCCTTCGTCGTTCCACGGCGAAGATGGACACATCGAAGTTTATTTCGAAGTCGCCGCGGCCATTACCGTGCTGGTCCTTCTGGGTCAGATCTTGGAACTCCGCGCGCGCAGCCAGACAAGCTCCGCCATCAAGGCGCTTCTCGGGCTGCGTCCGAAAACCGCCCGCATCGTGCGGGAAAATGGGGACGAGCAAGACATCCCGCTCGAACACGTGCATGTGGGCGACAGGCTCCGCGTGCGGCCCGGGGAAAAAATTCCCGTGGACGGCGTTGTCCTCGAAGGTTCGAGCTCTGTCGACGAATCCATGATCACCGGGGAGCCGATTCCGGCCGAGAAATCTCCCGGCTCTGCCGTGACGGGCGCGACGGTCAACGGCAGCGGCAGTTTCGTCATGCGCGCGGAAAAAATAGGAAAAGAAACGCTTCTCGAACAAATCGTTGCGATGGTGAGCGAAGCGCAAAGGAGCCGGGCTCCGATCCAGCGCCTGGCCGACATCGTTTCCTCTTATTTTGTTCCCGCGGTCATGGCCGCCGCGGCCGTGACGTTCGCCGCGTGGGCCTGGGCCGGGCCGGAGCCGCGGCTTGCGCACGCGCTGGTGAACGCCATCGCCGTCCTTATCATCGCCTGTCCCTGCGCCCTGGGCCTTGCCACGCCCATGTCCATCATGGTCGGGACAGGCCGCGGCGCGGGCGAAGGCATCTTGTTCAAAAATGCGGAAGCCCTTGAGACTCTCGAAAAAATCGACACCTTGGTCGTGGACAAAACAGGCACGCTCACCGAGGGAAAGCCGCGCCTGATATCCGTCACGGCGCAGGGGCTTTCCGAAGATGAGCTGCTTATTCTGGCCGCCAGTCTGGAAAAACAAAGCGAGCATCCGCTCGCGTCGGCGGTCGTAAATGCCGCGAAAGAAAAAAATTTACCGCTGAAACAAGTCTCCGGTTTTTCTTATGAAAAGGGAAAAGGAATCGCGGGCAGCGCCGGCGGCAGGCAGATTTTGATCGGAAGCTCGAAAATCATGGAGGAAAAGGGAATTGCTCTGGGCGATCTTCTGGAGAAATCCGCCCCGGCGCGAAACGAAGGCCAGGGCGTAATGTTTATCGCGATCGACGGCAAGGCCGCGGGATTTTTCGTCATTGCCGACCCTGTCAAACCTTCCACTCCGGAAGCCCTGAAGCTGCTTCATGAGGATCGCATCCACATCGTGATGTTGACCGGCGACAACCGGCATACGGCGGCCGCCGTAGCCCGGCAGCTCGGCATCGAAGACGTCGAAGCGGAGGTCCTGCCTCAGGACAAAGAGAAACACGTGCGCCGCCTGCAGGACGCCGGGCGCCGCGTGGCCATGGCGGGCGACGGCATCAACGACGCTCCCGCCCTGGCAAGAGCGGACATCGGGATTGCCATGGGAACAGGAACGGACGTCGCGATGCAAAGTGCCGGCATCGTTCTGGTCAAAGGCGACTTGCGAAGCATTGCACGGGCACGCAAACTCAGCCGGGCGACGCTGGGAAACATCAGGCAGAATCTTTTTTTCGCTTTCGTTTACAACGTGCTCGGCGTGCCGCTTGCCGCCGGCGCGTTGTACCCCTTTTTCGGAGTCCTTCTCAGTCCCATCGCCGCAAGCGCGGCCATGACTTTGAGCTCGCTTTCGGTCATCGGCAATTCCCTGCGGCTGAAAAGAGTCCGCTTATAAACGAGGAGCCGCTTCGTTCCGGAGATCCTCCGCTCAATGCTGACCGGAGAATAATCGTATCCCGGATACGGCCGCACACCGGGCTTCCTATAATAGAGCCATGAAACCGGCGCAAATTCTGGAAAAAACTTATCTTCCGATCCGGGATTACGCCCTGATCGGCGACATGAACAGCGCCGCCCTGGTTTCTTCCCATGGTTCGGTGGATTGGTGCTGCTTTCCCCGCTTCGACAGTCCCGCTGTTTTTTGCCGCATCCTTGACCGCACGAAGGGCGGTTTTTTTTCGCTGGCCCCGCGGGACAAGTATCATGCTTCCCGCGCTTACGAAAAAGACACCAATGTGCTGATCACGAATTTTGCCGGCGACTCCGGCCGTCTGAAGCTCACGGATTTCATGGTGGTTGACGGCGCGGGGCACGGCAAAGAATCGCCCCACACCCTGCTGCGCCTGGTCGAAGGCATCGAGGGCACGGTCTCGCTCGAAGCGAATTTTTTTCCCACTCTCGATTTCGCCCGCGGCCAGACCCGGATCACGCACGGCGAAGGCAGTATCCTCGCGTCGAACGGCAAGGAAAGCCTGGTCCTTTTCTTTCCGCCCGGCCTTAAAATGAGCGGCGAGGCTTTATGCCGCGGCGGCATGGAGGTCCGGCCGGGAGAGCGCCACTGGTTCCGGCTCGTTTACTTCAAAGAACCCGATCCCAACCTTTCCAAAGCGCGCGGCGATGCTGAAGCCGACCTGCGGGAAACGCTCCACTACTGGAAAAACTGGACCGGCCAATGCATTTATTCCGGCGCGCATGCGGAGCTCGTGCACCGGAGCGCCCTGGCCCTGAAGCTTCTGATCTACGAGCCTGCCGGTTCGCTCGTCGCGGCGCCGACCACGTCGCTGCCGGAAGAAATCGGCGGCGTCCGCAACTGGGACTACCGTTTTTCCTGGGTTCGGGACTCCACGCTCACGCTGTCCGCTTTGATGACGCTCGGCTATGAAGAGGAAGCCCGGGATTATTTTCGCTGGATCGAAAAACTCCACGACAAGGCGGACGTGCAAATCCTTTACAACATCGACGGATCAACGCACGCGCCGGAAGTCACGCTGGACCATCTCGAAGGATACCGGGGCTCGCGTCCCGTGAGGACCGGCAACAGCGCCGCGAACCAGATCCAGATCGACAGGCACGGCCACATCTTGAACGCCGCCTATTATTGCTATCGCAAAATCCGCTCGCCGGATGCTTCCCTGTGGGCCTTGATGAGCGGCCTTGCCGACGAAATCTGCGGCTGCTGGCAGGAACCCGACCACGGAATCTGGGAAGTGCGCACCGAGCCGCGGCATTTTGTCTATTCGAAACTCATGTGCTGGGTCGGGCTGGACAGGGCCATCAAGCTGGCGAAGGAAGCGGGACTGCAGGGCAACACGGACCGCTGGAAAAAAAACTGCGCGGAAATCCGGGAGACGATTCTCGAACGCGGTTTCAACCGCAAGCGAAAGGCGTTCACTCAGGAGCTGGACGGCGACGCGCTGGACGCCAGCGCTCTGCTCATCCCCCTCGTGGATTTTTTACCCTTCGACGACCCGCGCGTCATTTCCACACGTGAGGCCATCGAAAAAAATCTGGTTTCCCACGGCCTGGTTTACCGCTACCTGTCCGAAGACGGGCTTCCCGG
>DATJFP010000081.1 GCA_035495615.1 Verrucomicrobiia bacterium
GAAAGCGCCGGAAGCTTCCCGGCTTTTGTCCGAAGGCCGTGAGGCCCTGGCCCGCCGCCGGGCGCATCCGGCTGTATCCGACCCGAAGGTGCGCAAGCGGCTTGCTTCCGTGACCGAAGGTGATTTCCGCAGAAAAAGCGCGTTCCCGGCGCGGCAGGAAAAGCAGCACGCAAAACTCCGCCTGCCGCTTTTCCCGGCGACGACGATCGGCTCGTTTCCGCAGACGGCGGAAGTGCGCCAGGCGCGCGCCCGCTGGAAAAAAGGGGAGGGGACGGAAAAGGAATACACGGCTTTCCTCGAGAAAAAAATGGCCGAATGCGTGCGTTTCCAGGAAGAGATCGGGCTCGATGTACTCGTGCACGGGGAATTCGAGCGCAGCGACATGGTGGAATATTTCGGCGGGCAGCTCGAAGGCTTTGTGTTCACGGAAAACGGCTGGGTCCAGTCCTATGGCTCGCGCTGCGTGAAGCCTCCGGTCATTTTCGGCGACGTGAGCCGAAGCCGTCCCATGACCGTGGACTGGATTACCAGGGCGCAGGCACTTACGAAAAAGCCCATGAAGGGCATGCTGACCGGGCCGGTCACGATTCTGCAATGGTCGTTCGTGCGCGACGACCAGCCGCGGCGCGACACGGCGTTTCAGATCGCGCTCGCCATCCGGGATGAAGTGATGGACCTGGAAAAATCAGGCGCGGGCATTATTCAGATCGACGAGGCCGCGTTCCGCGAAGGCCTGCCGCTGCGGCGTTCGGAGCGCCCGGCATATCTGGATTGGGCGGCGGCCGCATTCCGCCTGACGTCTTCGGTCGTGCGCGACGAAACTCAGATCCACACGCACATGTGCTACAGCGAGTTCAACGACATCCTGCCCGCGATCACGGCCATGGACGCCGATGTCATCACGATCGAGACCTCGCGCTCACGGCTGGAGCTTCTGGAGGCCTTTCGCACGTTCCGCTATCCCAACGAAATCGGGCCGGGCGTTTACGACATCCATTCGCCGCGCGTGCCTTCCGCGGACGAAATGGAAGCGCTGCTGGAAAAAGCCGTGGAGCTGATGCCGGTGCGTCATTTGTGGGTGAATCCGGACTGCGGGCTGAAGACGCGCGCCTGGCCGGAAACCGAAGCCGCGCTCAAGGCCATGGTGAAAGCCGCCCGCCTTCTCCGCGCCAAGTACGCGAGCATGGAACGGGGACAGGACTGAAGTCCTGTCCCCACGGCATCGAATGCAGGACTAACGGCGAAAGCGCGTCAGCGTCTGCACACGGCATTGAATGCAGGACTATTGGGGAGAGCACGTCAGCGTTTGCGGGTATGGCCTTAATAATCAATTCCCGCCTTCGCCAAAATCCCTTTGTCGAAGGGATGCTTCACGGCCTTCATTTCCGTGACGAGGTCCGCGGCTTGGATCAGTTTTTTCGGCGCGCCGTTGCCGGTGAGGATGACGTGCTTCAGGGGCGGCTTGCGCTTTAATTCCCGCAGCACCGCGCCCAGATCCAGGAAATTATATTTCAACGCGTAATTGATTTCGTCGAAGATGACGAGCCCGTGGCGTTTGTCGTGCAGGAGCTCTTTGCATTTTTCCCAGGCCCGCGCCGCGGCGAGAACGTCGCGGCCGTAATCTTTCGTGTTCCAGGTAAATCCCTCGCCCATGGCATAAAACCGGAACGCGCTTCCGAATTTTTTCGCGGCCCCGGCCTCGCCGGTTTTCCAGTTTCCCTTGATAAACTGCACGACCGCCACGTTCATGCCGTGACCGAGAGCGCGGAGCGCCGTGCCGAAAGCAGCCGTGCTCTTGCCCTTGCCGTTTCCGGTATGCACCATGATGAGGCCTTTCGGAGCCGCGTTTTTTTTGCGGAGGCGGTACGCGCGCGGCGCCTTGTCCTTCGAGCGGCGGAGGATTTTCATATGCCGGGAAGCCGGGGATGCTTGTTCAGATCAAAGGCCTTGGTGTTGATGCCCAGGGAGTCGGGCGTGCCGTAGGGGCAGTGGCGGCAGCACTGGTTGCAGCAGAAGCCGCGCTCGAGCAGGTAGCGGCGCGTGTAGATTTCGTAGCCGCTGACGGGGTCTGTGTAGAATTTCGATCCCCGTTCACAGGCTTCCCGGTGGGCTTTTTCCACTTCCGGAGAAAACGTTTCTTCCAAGATCATATCCTTTGCCAGGGCAGGACGTAAAAGCCGGCGCCTTTCGGGCCGTAAACCGCCTCGACGCCGTAGCTGCGCCTGAGATTTTCGGGGGTAAGGACTTCTTCAGGCCGTCCGCCGGCGGTTATTTTACCTTGATCGAGGAGAAAAAGGCGATCACAAAATCGCGCGGCGAGTGCGAGGTTATGGAGCACGACGAGCACTCCGCGTCCGCGGCGAGCGGTTGAGCGAAGAATTTCCATGGCCTGGAGTTCATGCGCGGGATCCAGCGCGGAAACGGGTTCGTCCGCGAGCAGGACGCGCGCGTCGACGGCCAGGCAGCGAGCGAGAAGAACAAGCGCCTTTTCTCCTCCGGCGAGTTCGCGGAAAGGACGGTGCGCGAGAGCGGCGGTCCCGGTCATCTTCAGGGCTTCGTCCACGATCGCCTCGTCTTTTCCCGCATGCGGCGTGCGCCCGAGCGCGACGATCGCGCGCGCGGTCAGCGGCCAATGGACGACCCGCTCCTGCGCGAGGTACGCGGTTTCCCTCGCCCAGACGCGTTGGGAAATATTTTCAGAGGGCACGCCTTCGAGCAGAATTTCGCCTTCCGACGGACGCAGGAGGCGCGCGAGGATTTTGAGCAGCGTGGATTTTCCCGCGCCGTTGGGGCCGACGAGCCCCGTCACTTCTCCGGCGGGAAGGCCGAAGGAGACGTTGTCCAGGACCTTTCTCGCCCCGAGCGAAATCGAAAGGCCGCGCGCTTCCAGAAGGCTCATGACAGCTCCCGCCTTGTCTTGAAAATCAGCGCCAGGAAAAACGGCACGCCGACAAGCGAAGTCACGACCCCGAGCTTCAGCTCCGTCCCGGACGGGATCACGCGCACGGCAATGTCCGCGAGAAGCAGCAGCAATGCGCCCGCGAGCGCGCTGGGGACCAGCACGCGCCCGGGCTCATGGCCCGTGAACGGCCGGCAAAGGTGCGGAACAACAAGCCCCAGAAAACCAATGCTGCCGCAGATCGAAACGGACGCGCCCACGCAAAGTGCGGTGCCGAGCACCAGGCGCAGCGACGTGCGGCCGAGCGAAACGCCCAGGCTCTGCGCGGTTTCTTCGCCGAGCGTCAGCGCATTTAAAGA
>DATJFP010000082.1 GCA_035495615.1 Verrucomicrobiia bacterium
CCGACTTTCAACTCTTCATTCGGCAGATTGCTTTTCGGAACTTCGAGGACCGCGTCTTCGCGGACTTTGCCGAACGCCTTTTCCGGCGGCAGGTCCACGGACTTTTTGTCGCCGGCCTTCAGACCGACGAGCGCTTCCTGAAGCGCGGGGATGAGCTCTTTGCTGCCCTGGACGTATTGCATGGGCTTTCCCTCGGGGGATTTGTCCACGACTTTTCCGTCGACGCTCAGCGTGTAATTGATCTTGACGCTTTTTCCAGCGGCGATGGGCTGGGCATCGGCAGCCGAGAGCGGCAGGCTTAGAAAGGTAAGAACAAGTGCGGTCATGACAGCGGTTTTCATGAAAACTCCTTCAAACGGCGGTTAGGGGTGCATTAAAATTCCCTCTAGTGTACGGCATGAGCCCCCGGCATATAAAGCAAAAATTACGCCCCAAATAAAGATTGGGCTGGGCCGGATTGTCTTTCCTTTCTTATTGTGCCGCCGGTCGCGGCCATGCTATTCTCCGCCCGTCGTGCGACTCTCGACCGCTGGCAAAGGATTTGGGAGCGCCCGCCGACTACCCATCATGGAAAAAGAGACGGTCCTACTCATCGAGGATGAGAAAAACATCATCGAGCTGATGCGCTACCACGTGGAGGCGCAGGGGCTGCGTCTTCTCAGCGTGACCGATGGGCGCAAGGGCGTGGAGGCCGCGCTCCGGGAAAAGCCCTCGCTGATTTTACTCGACCTCATGCTTCCGGAAATGAACGGCCTGGAAGTCTGCAAGACGCTCAAAGAAAATTACAAGACGCGCGAAATTCCGATCATCATGGTCACGGCGAAAGCTGAAGAGGCCGACATCGTGCTCGGCCTCGAGCTGGGCGCGGACGATTATGTCACCAAGCCATTCAGCCCGCGCCAGCTCACGGCGCGCATCAAGGCGGCTCTCCGCCGCCGGCGTCCCGCCGCGCCCGCGCAGGACCGCGTCATTAAAAGCGGCGAGATTGAACTCGATACCGCGCGCCATGCCGTCACCGTGGAAGGAAAACCCGTTACGCTCACTTCCAAAGAATTCACCCTGCTTCAATTCCTCATGGATTCCGCCGACCGCGTGGTGTCGCGGGAAAGCATCCTCGACCACGTGTGGGGCCACGACACGTCGCTCGACCTGGAGCCCCGGGTCGTGGACAAGCACATCGGGGAACTGAGAAAAAAAATCAAGGGCGAGTCCGCCCGCATCGTCACCATCAAAAATTTCGGATACCGTTTCGAATCTTAGCGTTCTTAATACGCAACCGTGATCCCAAGGGAGGGGAAAATGAGAGGCGCAAAAGGAATTTTACTGTTTGTTTGCGGCGTGCTGGCGTCGTCAGGAACAGCTTCGGCGGATGTCGCCGTGAGCCCGGCCGATTTCCAGGCCATGGCCGAGAGAATGGACCGCATGGAAACGATCATGAAAGGCATGTCGGAAACCATCCGCGTGCAGGGCGAGCGCATCGTCGAGCTCGAAGGCCGCAGCGGCGGAGTCCAGGTCGCGGGAGAAGCGGCGACTGCCCCCATGCCGGGCGATCAGAGCGCTTTTCAGGAGAATCTGAAAAAAGAGATCGGCGATTACAAATGGCTGAAAGGCATGCGCCAGTCCGGAGACCTGCGCCTGCGTTACGAAGCCACCAACGAGCAGCACAACTCCGCGCTCAATGACCGCAACCGCTTCCGTTTCCGGCTCCGTTACCAGATCGAAAAAGATTTCGGCGACGACTTCACCGGAGGCCTGCGCCTGGTTTCCGGCGCGCGCAATTATGATCCCACGGCAGGCGCGACCGGCGAAACGATCGGCCAGATCAACAGTACCAACCAGACCTTCGACAACAACTTCGACTATAAAGCCATCAGCATCGATAAGGCGTGGGCGACTTACACGCCGGGCTGGGCCGTTCGCGGGCCCGTGAAGAAATTCGAAGTGACGGGCGGCAAATGGAAAAATCCTTTCGAGGAAGGCTCGAGCGTCATGATCTGGGACCGCGACGTCACGCCGGAAGGGATTTACGAACAGGCGCTCGTGAAGGGCTTCGAGACCGAAAACTGGAAAACGGACTTCGTCGCGACCGCGGGGCAGATGGTGCTCGAAGAAGGAAGCGGAACCTTTCATGACGACGCGGAACTGTGGGCCGTGCAGGGCGGCCTCAAGCACGAGATCAGCGTGCGCGGCCTCGCGCAGCCGGTCGAGGTCAAGAACCTGATGTCGTATTACAACTACAGCGATTTCACGCGCGTGGGAAATTTCCAGGCCGCGGCCGGAAACCCGGCCTGCGCGGGCGGCACGACGCTTTGCGCCGGCGATTTCGACGTGCTGGAAACTTACAACGAAGCGGGATTCCTCCTGGGGCCTCTTCCGAAGATGACCTTGTTTTTTGACTGGGCCGCGAACCTGAACGAAATGGCCGCCAGTTTCGACGGCGCGGCCCAGGCCGCGGGCATGGACGACGCGTGGGGCACCGGCCTCAAGCTCGGCGGCATCAAGAAAAAAGGCAGCTGGGAAGCGGCCTACGAATATTACAACATCGAGCCGAACTCCGTGCCCGGCATTTTCAGCGAGAGCGATTTCGGCGGCGCCGACCGGCGCGGAAGCGTGGTGCGCCTGTCATACGCGCTCACCAACAACCTCGTTTTCAATTCCGCCGCGTTTTTCACCAACCGCGTGACAGGCGGAGGCATCAATCCCGATAACGAAAGAGAAGTTTTCCAGGCCGACCTCGTCTGGAAGATCTGATCTGAACCGCGGGGGAGAGGCCTCCCTGGCCTCTCCCTCTTCCTCCGCTTTTACCCGCATTTTACTCAAGCCTCAAGCCCAAGACACAGCCCCCGCCGATACTTTGCGCGAACCTAACGCATCGAAATCCAAGCAGCCAAGGAGGCTCTTATGTTTGAAAAACCTCTCCTCATTTCGGGTCTGAACCGTCAAATCGATCTTCTCGGCGAACTGCTCCAGCAGATGGAAGAACGCTCGAGCCTCAAAAGCGAAGACAACACGTTTTTCTACGACAGGACGCGGCACGTCGCCCAGAACCTGAGAAAGCTGCGCCAGATCGAGAGAAATTACCGCTTTCACCTCGGCGCCCCGGCGGAGCCGGATTACGAGGGCTTTACGGGCTGGATCACGGCCCAATAAGGATGCTTTACCCAAACTTTACATTCCTGGTACACGGCGGGCGCATGGCCCGCATAGATTCCAACCGTGGAGAAAGAGGCTGACATGTCCAAGAAAGAATTCGTGATCGCGGAAGTCCGCCAGCAGCGCCAGGTCCTGGGGCAGCTCATCAACCGCCTCAAGCAGAAAAAAGAATTCGACCGCCACGACAGTTTCGTTTTCGAATTCACGACCAAGGAAGTCGAGAAAAGCCTGAGGCTCGTCAACAAGATCGTTTCCGAAGAGCTCATCAAAGAACTTTATCACGATAAATAATTCCGGCCTTACCCTCAAAAAACACCAGCTACAAAGGAGAGAAAGAATGAGACCAGGACAAATTAAAAAAATCGCAGGCGGGGTGGCGCTGGCCGCCTTTGCTTTTTCCACATCCGTGAGAGCCGATGACGGCGCTCTGATGGACATGGTCAAGAACATGCAGTCCCAGATGAACGAAATGGCGAAGACCATCCGCTGGCAGGGCGAGAAGAT
>DATJFP010000083.1 GCA_035495615.1 Verrucomicrobiia bacterium
TTTGCTGCGAAAGCCCAAAATCTTATCCATAAGAGCATAAAGAAATAGGCGGAAAGACATCATGATCCTGTCCCTGTTCGGAAAAAAAATCGATATTCGGAAAAAAGACGTGCTGGCCGCTGCTCTGGCCGCCGCACATGCCCTTTTGTTTCCTTTATTCTGCCTGGCGCTCCTGGCGGCGGCGCTTTTGCGCAAAAGGCCGGCGGCAAATCCTGTCCGCCGGGCAATCGTTTTCAATCTCGGCGGGATCGGAGACCATGTTTTTTCGCTGCCGCTGCTTGCCGAAGTCAAACGCGAATATCCGAAGGCCAGGATCGACCTCCTCACGACGACGCGCGGCGTCGCCGAATGGAATAAATCCATATCCCGGACTTACTATTTGAAAAACGGCTTTAATGTCGTCCGCCTGCTGCGCTACGGGCATCTGCCTTTGTTCTCAGTGTTTGTCATGGACCCCTGGCTTTGTTTCCGCCTCCTCAGCCGCCATTATGACTTGGCGTTGATTCTGGGGCCCGGGAAATTGAATGCCGACTATGCGGCCAAGCTCTTTTACCTCGCGGGCGCGCGCAAACGTTACGGCTCCTTTTTTTGCGACAAGGCCGTGTGGCGTTATCTTTCATGCCCGTCCGCGCCCGAAGCTCCGTTGAATTTGCGGATTCTTTACGTGCGCGTGCTGCCGCACAAACAAACCACGGCTATCATCGACGAGCGGTGGAAGGCCTTGGCGCTGGTCGAGCCCGCGCCCAGCGTCGACATGCAATCGGTCAGAGGCTTGAAAGTCGTCATCCATCCCGGCGGCAAGGCCGGCGTAAACTTGAGGCAATGGGACCCGCTCAAATACGCTGAAGTGGCCGGGCGGCTTGTGTTCGAGAAGAGCGCCGCGGTTTTTTTGACCGGCGGCCCGGATGAAGCGGCGCTTTGCGAGCAGATCCGCGCGGCGGCGCCTGAGTCGATCACGAATCTCGCGGGCAAGCTGACGCTGCCCCAGTTGATGGGCGTGCTTTCCCAGGCGGACCTCGTCATTGCGAACGATACGGGGCCGCTCCATTTGGCCGGGCTGGCGAAAGCTAACCGGATTGTCGCGGTATACGGCCCCACGAATCCGGATCTCCTGGCTCCGCTCTGGAACTGCCACATCGTGCGCCCTTCGGTGGAGTGCGCGCCTTGCCTCGGCGCCATCGGGGGGGACCCGAAAGATTTTTGCAAACACAGCGTGCTGTTCGAATGCATTCTTTCCATTCAGGTCGATCAGGTTTGGGCGGCCGTCGAACATGCGCTGGAAGAATTAAGCGACAAGACGAGGAAAATGTATGTCGGAAAAGATTAAACTCAGGCCCGTGGCTTTTTATCTGCCGCAATTCCATCCCATTCCGGAAAACGACGAATGGTGGGGGAAAGGCTTTACGGAATGGACAAACGTGACCAAGGCGAAGCCTTTGTTTCCGGGCCATTACCAGCCGCATCTTCCCGCGGACCTCGGTTTTTACGACCTGAGGCTGGCCGACGCGCGCGAGGCGCAGGCGCGGCTGGCGTCGTCGTACGGCATCCAGGGCTTCTGTTATTACCATTACTGGTTCAACGGCCGCCGCGTCCTCGAACGGCCTTTTGACGAAGTCCTGTCCATGGGCAAGCCGGATTTTCCTTTCATGCTGTGCTGGGCCAATGAGAACTGGACGCGTAACTGGGACGGCGACAACAAGAAAATCCTGCTCCAGCAGGTTTATTCCGAAGAAGACGACCGCCGCCACATGCAGTGGCTGGCCTACGCATTCCGCGACAAGCGCTACATCCGCGTGGATGGCAAGCCTGTCTTCCTGATCTACCGCGCGGCCAACATGCCCAATCCCGCGAAAACCGCCGAGGTGTGGCGCGACGAGGCGCGGCGCCAGGGCATCGGCGAAATTTATCTCTGCCGCGTGGAAAGCTTCGCGGACGAACGGAAGAGTCCGGCCGAGATCGGCTTTGACGCGGGCGTCGAATTCCAGCCCGCCTACGGCGAATTGGGTTTGCCGCTGCAGCGCAGCAAGCGCTGGAAATTTCTGCGCAAGCTCCGCCTCGCGGACCGCGTCTACGACGAGCAGATCATCTTCGATTACCAGGCCGTGGCCGAGAAGATGCTTGCCCGGCCTTTGCCGGCGTACAAGCGCTTTCCCGGCGTCACGCCGTCGTGGGACAACTCCGCGCGCCGCAAAAAACACGCGGTCATCCTGAAAGACGCTTCGCCCGCGCTTTACGAAAAATGGCTGAAAGGCGCGGCCGAGCGCTTTACGCCGCCGAGCGCGGAAGAAAATTTTATTTTCATCAATGCCTGGAACGAATGGGCCGAGGGCAATCACCTCGAGCCCTGCCGCAAATGGGGCCATGCGTATCTGGAAGCCACGCGCCGCGCGCTTTCAGAAAAGAGCCAAACTCAGCCGCTTGCCTCAAATCCTCCGGCCGAAGGGAAGATCGCACTTGAAACCCGATCCTAAAATACCGGTTATTTTCTGCCTCGACGGAGAGCCTGATCCGCGCAAAACGACTCCGGGAAATCCCATTCCCTGGGTGGGTTTCGAACGGGCCGTGCCTTTCTTCGAAGACCTGCGTTCGCGGCTGACCGCGCTATCCGGAAGGCCGGCGCGTTATTCGTGGTTCTTTCGCCTCGATCCGCAGATCAAGGACACTTATGGAACCGCGCAATGGCCGCTCGAGCAGTATGCCGCCGCGATCGAAGAATTTCTGGCGGCCGGCGACGAGATCGGCGTGCACCCGCATGCTTTCAAATGGAATGAGGCGGACAAGGCCTGGACCGGGCATTACGGGGACCAGGAATGGGTGGATTATTGCGTCCGCATGTGCTTCGAAGCCTATGAGGACTTTTTCGGAAAGACCTGCCGGCTCATCCGCTTTGGCGACCGCTGGCTTAACAATGAGTCGCTGCGTTTCGCGGAAAAAATGGGCGCGCAGTACGATTTGACCCCGGAGCCGGGGTACCCGCGCCAGCCCGCGTCGCTCATGATGAAAATCGTGGGGGAAAAATTCACCGATGATCTCCCGGATTTCAGGACCGTCCCGCACGAACCGTACCGTCCTTCGGCCGCGGATTTCAGCGTCGCGGATCCGGTCAAGACCGACGGCCTTTGGATTATTCCTCTCACCACGGGCATGATTTCGCCCAAGGGGGGAAGGCTCGAGCGCCTTTATGCCCGGATGTTCCGGCCCGCGCATCTGCGGCCGTGGAACGCGACGCTCAACCTGAACCAGAGGCCGGATCATTTCCGGATCATGCTTTATCAATGGCTCGAGACCGCGCGTTACCTAGCTCCGGTCATGCGATCTGATATTTTCACGGTACGCGCCCATGCCGAAAATCTGAAAGCGAACCTCGAGACACTGCTTTCGCATCCGAAGGCCGCGGATTTCGTTTTTACTACGCCGCAGGAGGCGATGTGCGCCCTCGGATACAAGAACCGGCGCAAGGTCCCGCGCGGCGGAGAAAGGGCCTATGCCTAAGGTCAGCGTCATCATTCCCGCTTACAGCAGGCCCGAATCCCTGCGCCGTGCCGCGCTCAGCGTCCTGGCGCAGACCTTTTCAGACCTGGAACTTCTCATCGTCCACAACGGCCCTCATGAGGGCCCGCGCGACGTTGCCAAAGAACTGGAAACCGAGGACAAGCGCGTCCGGTATCATTTCGTAAAAAAAGCCGATGCCGTCACGGCGCGCAACATGGGCGTCGATCTGGCCGCCGGCGATTACATCGCCTTCCTGGACGACGACGACGAATGGCTTCCGGAAAAATTGGAAAAGCAGCTCGCGGTCTTCGAAGAACTTCCGTCCGTGGGCATGGTGTACGTCCGGGCCATCCGGGTTTTTACCGACGGCCGCCGCGAGATCGACCGGGAGCCGGAACAGCCTTTCGTGAGTTACAAGCAGCTGGTGCTGGAAGGATGCATCCTGCGCACGCTTTCGGGAGTTTTGCTGCGCAAAAATGATTTCCACGACATCGGTCCGTTCGACAAGCGGTTCCTCATCACGAACGATTACGACTTTTACCTGCGTTTTGTCAAAAAATTTCCCATCTACTATTTGAAGGACGCGCTCGTGCTTTATGCGTGCCATCCCGGCAACTTGTCAGGCATCCCGCACCTGCGTTTTCGCGAGTCGGTGCGAACGCTTCGCGCGGACAAGCGCAATGTCAATCGTCACGGGCGCCGGCTGCTCGACCGCGGCATTGCCAGCTATGGGAGGCGCTTTTACGCGGAAGCCGTGAACGCGTCCGATGAAGGCGATCACCGGATGGCGGCCTATTATTATTGGAAGTCGATTCGCTACATGCCTTGGGTGGGCCTCAGCATCACCTGGGCGCGTTATTCCAATCCCGTCTATAAATTCCTGCAGCCGTACGCGGCGGTCGGCCTTTCGGTTTTCAAAGCCATGATCCGCAAACGTCCCGAGAAAGTGGAGCTCTAACATGGACAAGTTGAAGGCTTGGGTTGGCGCCGGACTTGTCGTTAATTATGGGAAGCCGCGGGTTTATCCCCGAAGCAAAACAGCGGGGGTAGGCCGTGGGCGCTGAAGAGAAGCGGCCCCGCAAGCGTTTTGAGCCGGGCCGCCATTTGGACGATCCCGCGCTCGCCGGAAAATTGGCGGTGTTCATCGCGGTGTTCGTGATCGTGGGCCTTGTTCTTCTTTATTTCCGCCTGCATGGGGATAATTTTTAGTCAGGAGCGGCGTTGAAGTCTTTAAGCCTTATTCTTTGTACATACAATCGCGCGGAAAGTCTGCGCGAGACCCTGGAAACCCTCAGGGCCCAGGAAATTCCCGGGACTGTTGCGGTTGAAGTCGTGATCGTCAATAATAACTCCAAGGACAATACCGCGGAGGTCGCGCAAAAGTTCACGGCGAGTCCCGGGCTTTTCAAGGCAAAGTACGTGTTCGAGGCCAAACAGGGCCTTTCGCACGCGCGCAACAGCGGCATCGAAGCCTCGACGGGCGAGGTGCTTGCCTTTCTGGACGACGACGTGCTCGTGGACCCGCTTTGGGTCAAAGGCATTTGCTCG
The DNA here is from genome assembly GCA_035495615.1 of Verrucomicrobiia bacterium. Lineage (NCBI taxonomy): Bacteria > Pseudomonadati > Verrucomicrobiota > Verrucomicrobiia > Verrucomicrobiia bacterium. Next base: position 5,041 of record DATJFP010000083.1, read on the forward strand.
TGCTTCCAGGAAACCGACTGCGACGCCATGGGCGGCAGGATCGAGATGAAGTGGATGTGCGCCAGGCCGGACTGGCTGACCGACGACCTCAAGGCGCCGCTTATCAGCCAGGACCTGGGACCCGTGCGCAAGGCGTGGAAGGCGGGGGACCGGACGTACCTGGGCGCGAACATGGCCTTCCGGCGCCGTGTTTTCGAGAAGTGCGGGAATTTCCGCGTGGATCTCGGCCGCAAGGGGAACAGCCTGATCGGCGGCGAAGACCGGGAATTTTTCGAGCGGATCGCGGCGGCGGGGTTTAAAATCCTGTACGATCCCGCGGCCGTCGTGCATCACCGCGTCGAGCCCGAGCGGCTCACGCGCGATTTTTTCAGGAAATGGTACCGGGACATCGGCCGCACGTTCGGCCATACCGCGGCGTGGCGCTGGCATCATGCTTTCACGATCGCGCCGGCCTGGATCTGGAAAGAAGTGCTGGGAGCGCTGGCGCGTTTTACGAAGGTGCGCCTGACGCCGGGCAGCTCGGACATCGACCGTTTCCGGTCCGAGATCTGGCTGCTGCATCACGGCGGCGCGTTCAAAGAGCGCTTCGTGCACTGGCTCCCGTTCGGGACCGGAAAAAAGCTTTGCCCTTTTTACGACGCGGGCAAGAATTAACAGTCTTTAAAAATTTTATCGATTAAAACGGAGGAAGCAAAAATGAACTCGAATCAGAACCCTCTCGTCACGGTGGTCGTGGTGCCGCGCGAGAGTTTTAACATGGCCCACGACTGCGTGCAAAGGATCCTGGACGTCACGACCGTGCCGTTCAAGATGCTGGTGATGGAAGGGCATGCGCCGGAATTCCGCCGCAAGCAGCTCGAGGCCATCGCCGCCAAGCACCCGAACATCAAGATCGTGCCTTCGAACCGCTGGAAATTCCCGCATGAGATGGTCAACGAGTCCATGGCGATGATCGACACCAAGTACGTCCTCTACATCGACAACGACGTCGAGGTCTTCGAAGGCTGCGTGGAAAATCTGGTCAAGACCGCGGAGGAATGCCAGGTCGACTGCGTGCACCCGATTTACCTGACGACAAAGCTCAACGACCCGCGCGGCAACATCATTCACGTGGCCGAGGGCACCATCGTGCGCAAGCAGCAGCCCGACGGCAAGATGTTCCTGGACAGTCTGATGACGTTCTCGGGCACGAAGCTCGAGGAGTATCCTTATAAGGAAGCGCGCCCCAGCGAATATTTCGAATGGCATGCCGTGCTGTTTTCCAAGAAGCTGCTGGACAAGGTCGGCCCTCTGGATGATCTCATGATCTCCGAGCACCTCGACTATACGTTCCGGCTGCAGGAGGCGGGCTTCCGCATCCTCCTGGAACCCAAGTCGGTCGGCGCTTATCAGTATGACCGCATCTGGGATCTACGCGGCGCGGACCGTGACTACATGATCTTCCGCTGGAACCCGAAGGAAGCCGAACGCTCACTGAAGCTCTTCGCGAAAAAATGGAACCTGGAAGAAGGCTCCATTTCCCGGCGCCTTTACTGGTGCAAAGAGCACGTGGGCAAAGTGAAAAGCACCCGTCTGCACGTCCGCATGCTGAACAAGGTGCGGCGCCTGGCGGGCAAACAAAATCTGCCGTGGGTCGAGGGCGAGCGTTTCAAAGGCGAGCTCAAGCCCGACCTTCCGGCCGACCTGAAATATGGCCTCACCTCTTATTAGCGTCGTTGTGCCCTCCTACAACAGGGCACACCTCATCTCGGAAGCGCTGGACAGCGTGTTCGCGCAGACTTTTTCCGACTACGAAGTCATCCTCGTGGACGACGGCTCTACGGACGGCACCGAAGACCTCGTGAAGAAGCGCTACGGCGGCCGGCTGACGTACGTGAAGCAGGAGAACCGGGGCATTTCCGGAGCGCGCAACCGCGGCATCGAATCAAGCCGCGGCAAATACATCGCGTTTCTGGATTCGGACGACAAATGGCTGCCGGAGAAACTTGCCCGGCAGGCCGCTTACATGGAGGCGCATCCGGGCGTCGGCCTTCTCGCCACAAAACTCGTCCGTTACGAAATCGGCGGCCGGCAGGAAGAAACGCGCCAAATCTGTCCGCCGGATTTCCCGCGCGGTTTCCTCGACCTGCTTACCGGAAAAAATTTCGTCCCGACAACGACCACCATGGTGCGCCGCGAATGCCTGGACACGGTCGGTGTCTTTGACCCCGAACTGAAAGTCGCCGAAGACTGGGACCTCTGGCTCAGGATCGCGCGCCGCTACGAGATCTTCTGCCTCGACGAAGTGCTGGCCGAACACCGCGACCACCCGCAGAAAACCACGCAGAACCTTTTCAAGGTCTACGACGGCTACTGGCGCTTTTACGAAAAAATGCTGCGGCTTTATGGAAAAGAAATTCCGGATCTGAAAGGCTACCGCCGCCGCGGCGTTTCCTTCGAATATCTTCTGGGCTGCGAATACCTGCGGCACAGCAAGATGCGCCCCGCGTTCCGTCACATCAAAGGCGCGGTGATGAAAGACTTCGCGGTCGGCATGTATTTCCAAAAGGGGAAGGGCGCGGGCCGGAAGGTCATGGGCTTTTTCAAGCCTTACTTCGCGCTGGTCGTGAGCGTCGTCGGGATCGTGGTCTCGCTCCTTCGCCTGCCGCAAAACCGGCGCTGAGATTCCAAACCGGACAGCAAAGGGAACCAGCATGAAAAAGAAAAAAGTCGCCGTAACCCCGGGAAGGGAATGATCGTGTCCAAACAGCTGGGCGACCTGGAGCCGGAAAAAAAAGACTTCCAGGTTTCCGTCATCATCGCGACGTACAACCGCGCGGATTATCTCGTGGAAACGCTGCTCGACCTCGCGCGGCAGAAGACGCCTCTGGGCCTGAACTTCGAAGTGGTGGTCGCGGACAACGCCTCCAAAGACAGGACGGCGGATGTCGTGCGCGAGCTGGCCAAGGATTTTCCGGTCCCGCTTCATTACCTTCATGAGCCGAAGCAGGGCAAGTCTCACGCTCTTAACGCGGCGCTGCGCGTGGCGCGCGGCGAGTTTTTCCTTTTTACCGACGACGATACCAAACTGCCGCAGGACTGGGTCGCGCAGGTTTACCGTACGTTCGTCGAGTACCATGCCGACGGCGTCGCCGGCCCCGTGCGGCCGCTCTGGACAAAAGAACGGCCGCGCTGGTTGAGCGACAGGATGGCCAAGCAGATGGGCATGGTGGATCATGGCCCTGAGCCGTTTGTCATCAAAGACGAAGCGCTTTCCTTCATCGGCCCCAACAGCGCCTACCGACGCAGCCTTTATCTCGAGATGGGCGGCTACCTGCCCGGAGAAACGGCGGAAGACGTGGAATTTTTCCTTCGCGCCTTCCGTTCGGGCCGCAAGCTCGTGTACCAGCCCGCGGCGGGCGTTCAGCACAAAGTCCAGGAATCCCAGATGACGCGGCGCTACCTGTCGCGCCGCATGTTCCGCCAGGGCCGCGGCAACGCGAGCGGCCTCCAGGAAATGGACAAGAACAGAACGATCTTCCGCATTCCGCTCTGGGTGCCGCGTTATTTCCTGTGGCTGCATGTCGAGGCGCTCGGAAGCCTCCTGAAAGGCGACCGGGAAGAAGCGGAATGGCATTGGCTGCGCCGCCATCTCTACCGCGGCATCATTTATTACTGTTTCCAGGACTGGCTTCACCGCAGGCCTCTGCGCCGCGACCGGCCTCCGGTCGTGCGGGACGCCGCGCCCGGAGCCGCTTCGTGAAGATCGCCATTCTCGCCCCGGAATTTTTTCCCGTGCCGCCGGTCCGCGGCGGAGCCACGGAAACTGTCATCGAAGAAGTCTCGCGCCAGATTCCCGGCGCGCAGGTGTTTGTTCTCGGCATCGCGGACCCGGCCCTTCCGCTCACCGAAACCCGCGGCCTTCGCACCTATCACCGCTACCGGCCCGGCGCTTTCGGCCGGCTGCTGCTTTCGAGCTGGCGCCTGCCGTTCAAACAGAGCAAGTCTTCCCTTTATTACTGGCCCTACGTGCGCTGGGCCGCGCGAAAAATGCGGAGTATCCAGCCCGACGTGATCTGGGTGCATTCGCGCATGCACTTCGTGCCCTGGCTGCGCCGCGCGTTTCCTAAAACCCGCATCGTGCTTTCGCTCCATAACGAAAGCAATTTAAAAGACTATCAGGTCTGGAATTCGAACGCGATCAACGCCTGCGACCGTATCACGGCCTGCAGCGCCTCGCTCGCGGAAACAGCCAAAGCCTCTTACCCGGATCTCGACGGCAAGCTGGCGGTTCTCCATAACGGCGTGGACGTGGAAGCGTTCGCGCCCGGCCCGGATGCCAGGGAAAAGACCGAGGCCCTTCGCCGGAAGCTGAAGATCGGAGACGACCGCGTGATTTTGTTCGCGGGCCGGCTCGTGGAAGAAAAAGGCGTGCATCTTCTCATCGAGGCGTTCCGCGGCCTTTGCGCGCGGCATAAGAACCTGCGCCTGGTCATCGTCGGCAGCAAGACGTTTTCCGATCCGGGGTCCAGCCCGTACATCGAGCGGCTGAAAGAACTGGCCAAGGGCTGCGAGGACAAAATCGTTTTCACCGGCCATGCGGCGCGGGAAGAGATGCCGCATTATTTTCAAATGGCGTCCGCGCTCGCGTTTCCTTCGCTGTGGAAAGAGCCGTTCGGCATGGTCGTGATCGAGGCCATGGCCGCGGGCGCGCCTGTCGTGGCGTTCAACCACGGCGGTCCGGCCGAAATCCTTTCGTCCGATCAGGACGGGATTCTGGTTCCGGTCAAGGAAGGGGAAACGGGTTTGGAAAAGGCCCTGGAGCGTATCCTCGCGAATCCCTCCCTCGGACGTGATCTCGGGAACCGCGCGCGGGAAACCGCGGCCGTTCGTTTTCCGTGGAAAAAGATCGCCCGCGATTTTCTGGATCTGGCGCTGCCGGAGGCGCGGGAAGGTTCCAAGTCCGCCGTGCTCATTGCCGAGTCCGGAAGCGGCTTCGGCGGCACGGCTAAATACCTGGCGCAGCTCGTGCCCCTGATTCCGAAGAAATACTGGGACGTGCATCTGAGCGCCTATGCGCAGGGGCCTTTTCTCGATGCGCTGGAAAAACAAGGATGGAAAATTGAGTACCGGAAATCCTGGCGTTTTCCCGTGCCCATTTCGCAGGACCACGCGTCCGGAGGCGGCGGCCCGTTACTGATGGTGGCCGGGCTTTTGCGCCTGCCTTTTCTCGTGCCTCAAATCTATTGCGATCTGAAGAAAAAGAAGATCCGCGTCATCCATCTCAACAACGAAGTGCTTTCGCATCTGCCTCTTGTCGCCGCGGGCCGGCTCGCGGGCTGTAAAATTCTCTGCCACCTGCACGGATGGCGGCCTTTCACGCGCCTGGAAAAACTCGCGCTGCATGCGATTGACCGTCTGGTCTGCATCTCGAACCCGGGGGCGGCGTTTTTCAGCCGCGAATTAAACGGCCGCGAGGTGGTTCCTGTGCTGAACGGTATGGACGCGGGCGCGGTGCCCGCGGACCTGGAAGTCCGCCGCGCGGCGCAGCGTAAAAAATGGGGGCTCGAGCCTGATCAGACCGCGGCGATTTTGCCCGGCCGCCTTGTCCCGTGGAAAGGGCAGGAAATTCTTCTCGACGCGCTTTCGCAGACCACGCGCATCGTCGGCGTTCTCGCCGGCCACGATCCTTCTCCGGACGGCTATTACCTCAAACACCTGAAAGAACTCGTCCGGCAAAAGGGGCTGGAAAAACGCGTGATCTTCTTGGACTGGCAGGAAGACGTGTGGGCGCTTTACGCGGGCGCGGACATCGTGGTGCATGCGTCCACGCGTCCGGAACCGTTCGGGCTCGTGGTGCTGGAGGCCATGCTGGCCTCGAAGCCCGTTGTCGCAACCCGGGCGGGCGGGGTCCTGGACATGGTGGAAGAGAATGAAACCGGGCTTCTCGTCACGCCCGGAGATGCCGCTGGGCTGGCGGCGGCTCTTTGCCGATATATAACGGATGCCGGCGAGGCCAAAACCATGGCCGTTAAAGGCCGGAAGCGGGCGGAAGCACTCTTCACGATGGAGCGCAACGCCCGGCAGATCTGCGAACTCTATCAGGGACTTTTGTAATGGATCAGGACATAGAAAGCATCCAGTTCAAGCGGAAGAACCGCAACGCGCTCGTGCTGATGGGCATCCTGTCGTTCTGCTTCGGCATGCTGATCACCAAAGAGCTGGCGCTTCCTCCGATCCTGCTTTACGGCGTGGCCGCCATCCTGGGAACCTACCTGCTGGTCCAGGGCATGAATCATCCGGAGTTCATCACATACTTTCTGGTCGTGTACCTTCCTTACAGCAAGGTGCTGGTCGGCGATTTCGGCGGCATCGTGCAGGCCTTCAACCTCACGAACATCCTCATGCTGTTCATCATCATCGTCTGGTTTTCCGGCCGCTACTCGGAGGACGAACCGATCTGGCTGAAGACGCCGCTCAACCTGCCCATCGGCCTTTTCGTCTTTCTGGGCTTCATCGCAGTCGTGCGCGGCACGTCTTACGGCGGCGGCTACCTGCATTACGCCATCATCGAGTTCAAGCGCTGGATCACGCCTATCATGATGTATTACCTCGTGCTCAATACGGTCAAAAAACGGTTCATGATCAAGAACATCGTCATCATCATGATCATGACGACGACCATCGTGGGCCTCATGGCGATTTACGATTACATCAACCTGGGCGACGTGGGCAGCATGGAAAAGGCGCGCATCGGCGGCATCTCCGACCAGTCCAACACGCTGGCCGCGTTCTTCGTTTATTACATGTTCCTGCCGTTAGGATTTTTCCTCATGAACATGCAGAAGAAAAAAGCCTGGTGGCTGCTTCTTCCGTTCCTCATCATGTTCCGCGGCATCATGGTGACGTTTTCCCGCGGCGGCTACGTCGCGTGCGCCGTCGGCCTGTACGCGATCACCTTCGTCCGCAGCCGCGGGCTTTTCGCGCTGCTCATCGTGGCCAGCATCTTTGCCGTCTTCAATCCCTGGATTTTGCCGGGAGGTATTCGAGACCGCATGGCCCAGACCCTGGAACATAAGAGCAGCAGCGCCTCCTCCGGGTCGCTCATGGGCGAGGAAGGGGAGCCCCATCTCGAGGCCAGCGCGCAAAGCCGCCTCGACATCTGGAAGGCCGCGCTGCAGCTCATCAAGGAGAACCCGATTTTTGGCGTGGGGTACGGCCTTTTCCCCATCCGCATCCGGGAGATCTGGAAAGGAGGCATCGAGATTGACGCGCACAACACCTACGTCATTCTCGCCACCGAGCAGGGCATCCCATGCGTGATCATTTTTCTGATCATCGTGTTCATGTCCATCGGGTATTCCTGGCACCTTTTCCTGGCCACACAGGAGCCCTTCACCAAAGCCTTTTCGCTGGGCGTGATCGGCGGGCTTTTCGGCCTGCTTGCCGCCAACATGTTCGGGTCGCGCCTCAACCACGAGGAGGTGGCCAGCTATTTCTGGATCATCCTGGCCCTTGTCATGCGCCTGACCATTCTCGAGAAAAAAGAACCGTATCAGCCGGGTGGAATCACGGAAGAAAAGCCGCGGCGCATCCGCGGCGCGAAGCTCGACTCGGTCTGGTTCGACGACGAGCCTGAGGCCCAGACAGGGGAAGAAGCCCCGCCCACGGAAGGTCCGGAACCGGTATGAGTGAACAGCGGCCGCCCGTCCGGGTGCTTCACGTCATCTGGGCGCTCGACCTCGGAGGCGCCGAGCAAGTGGTGCTGAATCTGGTGCGGCATTTGCACCGCGACCGTTTCGAGCCCGTCGTCTGCTGCCTGAACGGCCGCGGCCGGTTTGCCGGAGGCCTGGAAGAAGAAGGAATCAAAGTGATTGCCCTGCATAAGGCGCCCAGGATCGATTGGGGGCTGGTGCCGAAATTGACGCGCCTCATCCGCGACGAAAAGATCGATCTCGTGCACACGCATCTGTTCACGGCGCACCTGTGGGGAAGAATGGCCGCGCATCGCGCGCATGTGCCTGTCCTCTCGACCGAGCACGGCATGGACGTGTGGCGAAGCGGATGGCATCACCTCCTGGACTCGTTTCTCGTGCGCACGAACAGCCGGATGATTTACGTCTCGGACAAAGTCCGCGACTTCTACGTGCGCCGGGTGAACGGAGCCGCGGCGAAAGCGGTCGTCCTGCACAACGGCATCGACGTGCCTCGGTTTGCCGCCGCGGGGAACCGGGAAACCATGCGCCGCTCTTTGGGGGTCGCGCCTGAGACTCAGGTGCTCGGCATCGTAGGCCGCCTGTCGCCGGAAAAAGCGCATGAGGATTTTCTCAAGCTGGTTCAGACTTTGCTGGGGCAGGGGAAAAACGTCACGGGCCTGATCGTGGGAGACGGAGCACTGAAAGCGCAGCTCATGGAAAAGTCGCGGCTCATGGGGTTGGATAAAAATATTATTTTTACGGGGCTGCGCAAAGACATCCCGGAGCTTTATGCCGCGATGGACGTTTTTGTCCTCTGCTCGCATCGGGAAGGTTTTCCGATGACCGTGCTCGAAGCCATGGCCGCCGGCGTGCCGGTCGTCTGTACGGACGTGGGCGGGATCAAGGAATGCCTCGAGGACGGGAAAGACGGCTTTCTCGTTCCGCCCGGAGACCTGGGCGCGCTGGCCGCGAAGATCGCGCTTTTGATCGACGACAAAGCGCTGCGGGAAAAGATCGTGGCGCGTGCCCGGGAAAAGGTCGCGGCGAATTTCAGCGTGGAAAAAATGGTGGCGGACCACGAGGCGCTCTATGCCGCCGTCTTGAAGGAACGGAACGGCCGATGAAGGGAAAAATCGCTTTTATCGTTTCGCGCTTTCCAAGCTACGACGAGGCTTTCATCCTGCGCGAGATCCACGCGCTTTCGCAGCGCCTGGACACGGTTATTTTTTCTCTGCGCCGCGCCGACCCCAAGCAGGTCGTGCACGACCAGGCCGCGGAGCTGCTGGACCGCACCCTGTATCTGCCTTATTTTTTTTCAGCCGGGCTCTTGGGCGCGAACCTGAAGATGCTCGTGACGCGCCCCGTGAAATATTTCAGGGCGCTGGGCAGTTTGATCGGCCAGAACCTGAAATGCCCGGAGTTTCTGGTCAAAGGGCTGATCTTTTTTCCCAAAGCCGTGATGTTCGCGGATTGGGCGGAAAAGAACGGCGTCACGCACGTGCACGCGTATTGGGCTACGTATCCGGCGTCCGTTGCCCAGGTCGTGAAAGACCTGACGGGCCTCCGGTTCAGCTTCATGGGGCATGCGCATGACATCTACCTGAAGACCACGGGCCTGCCGGAAAAAATCGCGCGCTCGGAATTCGTCAGCACGTGCACGGCGCAGAACAAAGATTACCTTTGCAAGCTGTCGCCGGACGCGTCGCCGGAAAAAGTGCGGATCATCTATCACGGATTGCCGCTCGACCAGTTCGATGCGCCGTGGGAAAAGAAGAATCCGGTTTTCGAGATTTTGTCGGTGGGCACGCTTCATTATTATAAGGGGTTCAATTATTTCCTGGACGCGCTCGCGCTCCTGAAGAAAAAAGGCAGGGCGTTCCATGCCACGATCGTGGGCGGCGGGCCGGAGGAAGAAAGCCTCAAAAAGCAGCTCGTGTCGCTGGGGCTTCAAGAGGAAGTCACGATGACGGGCCCGCTGAAGCAGCGGGATGTGATCCCGTATTATCAGAAATCCGATGTCTCGGTTCTTATGGCGCAGTCGGAATGGCATTGGGGCATCCCGAACGTCTTGATCGAATCGCTGGCTGCCAAGACCGCCGTGATCACGACGCGGTTCGGATCAGTCGAGGAGCTCGTGCGGGACGGCGAAACCGGACAAATTGTCGAAGCCAAGAACGCGGCGGCTTTAGTCGAGGCTTTGGAAAAATACGCGCGGGACCCTGCGCTGCGCCTTGCCCACGTCAGGGCCGGACATGAACGGGTCATGCGGCATTTTGACCTGCGCCGCAACATCGAAGAATATTGCGAAAGGTTTACACGATGAAACGGACGCTCTCGCGCCTGGTGGCGCGCGGCCTTTATCCGTCGCTGAAGCGGCGCGCGGTCCAAAGCCCGGAAGTGCGTATCCTGTGCTATCACGCGATTACCGCGGAGAAGGCGGACTACATGAACGTGTCGCCTGAGAATTTCCGGGATCAAATGAAGGCGCTCGCGGAAGAAGGGTACCGCACCGTGCCGCTGGATTATTTTTTCGGGAGCGGCGGTAAAGTGGAGCGGCCGATCGTCATTACTTTCGATGACGGTTACCGCGACAACTGCACGGACGCCTGGCCCATCATGAAAGAGTTCGGCATGACCGGAACGATTTTCTGCGTGTCGGGAAAGATCGGCGGGGATAAATATCTGGACCGGCAGCAAATCCGCGAAATGGCGGCCGCGGGTTTCCAGTTCGGCTCGCATACCGTGACGCATCCGCGGCTGCATCAGACTCCGAAAGAGCAAAAGAAGGAAGAGCTTTCCGCCTCGAAGGAGGCGCTGCAGGCGATTTTAGGGAAGAAAGTGGACTATTTTTGTTATCCTTATGGGCAGTACGACCAGGATTGCCTGGAGCTGCTCAAGGAATGCGGGTACCGGGGAGCGTGCTCGAATGCCCCCGGCGCCAACGAGCCCGGACGCATCGCGAATCCGTACCTGCTCAAGCGCACGGAAATCGGCGGCTTTGACACGCTCGAAGATTTCAAAATGAAAGTGGCCGGCGCGTTCGACGCGCTCCACGTCCTGCTCCACCGGATGCGGGGCAGGCCCTGAACGAAAAGGAGTTTCAAGTGACGACGCCCAAAAACACGGCTTCCAAAACCAGCAGGCTGCCCCTTTTTTTCATTTTTCTTCCGGTCCTCATCGTGGCCGTGGGCGTGGCCGGCGTTCTGCTCTGGCCGAAAGTGGACGCGAAGTACCCGTGGCTGGGCATGTACGTGCGGGATTCGCTGCATTCGAATCCCGTGGACGCGGTGCAGGGCCCCATCCACGTCATGTTCGCGTTCACGGATCATTTCGAGCCGGACGATCAGCCCACCATGGACCGCTGGACCAAGGCTTACCGCGAGATGGCGGCAGCGTACAAGGACGCGGACGGCCGTCATCCGCAGCACAGCTGGTTCTGGTTTTTCGCGGACGCCAAGCCGGAAGAGCGGCCGAAATTCCTGAACCAGCTTTCCGGGATGGCCTACGAAGGCCTGGGCGAAATCGAGATTCACATGCACCACGACCACAATACGTCCGAACAATTCGTGGAGATGATGAACAAGGCGCTCGAAATGACGCGCGAGCAGGGAAGTCTGATCACGGCCGAGCCGCAGCCGCGCAAGACGTTCGCTTTCATTCACGGCCTGTGGTCCCTGGACAATTCCCGCGGCAAAGGCGCATGCGGCGTGAACAACGAGCTGATTCTTTTGCGCCAGCTGGGCTGCTACGCGGATTTTACCAATCCGTCCTGGGGCCAGATGCACCCGCACATGGTCAACCGCCTGTATTACGCGACCGACGATCCGGCCAAGCCCAAGTCCTACGATTGGGGCCAGGAAGCCGAAGTCGGCAAGCCCGGCGTCGGAGATTTGTTCGAATTCACGGGGCAGAGCGTGGTCCATTGGAAAGGGATCCGGCCCGTCTACGATCACGGCGAGATCGAGGCGTCCGAGCTGCCCACGGAAGAGCGCATCGACTCCTGGATCAAAAAAGGCGTGCACGTGAAGGGGAAGCCCGACTGGATTTTCGTGAAGGTGTTCGCGCACAGCAACCGGGCGCCGGATCATGAAGCCGTGCTCGGAGAGTGGGGACGTCGCATGAACAAATATTTGTCGACCCATTACAACGACGGACAAAAATACGTACTGCATTACGTGACCGCGCGCGAGGCCTACAATATCGCCAAGGCCGCGGAGGCGGGCAAGTCCGGCAATCCGAACGACTACCGCGATTTTCTCATCAAGCCTTATGTGAACCGCTATTTTTATTCGAGCGTGCCTTACGAGGCCATCAGCGTGGACGAAAGCAAGGCCGTGCTCCGGTTCCTTGCTCCCGAAGGCGCGGCCGTGAAGCTGCGCGTGCACGGGCACGGCGTCGCGGTGACAGGCGATGCAGAAGTGACGGGGACGGAATTGAAAACGGATGAAACCGTGGTCAGTCTCACGGTCCGCGGCAGCGGGCTGGTAGGCATCACGTATTCCGGACTCAATACGACGCTGGTGCGCGAGACCGCATGAAACCCGTGATACTCCCGCGCGTGGTCTTCGTGATCGACGATCTCGGCCTGGGCGGCGCGCAGCGCCAGCTCGTCGAGATTTTGAAGCGGTTTCCGCGCGGCAAGTTCGAGGTCAGCGTGATCAGCTTATCGGCGGGGAAAGCGGATTATCACGCCGAACTGGAAAAGGCCGGCATTCCCGTGAGGACCGTGGACCACGCGGGCAAATGGTCTTTCCGGACGCTTTCGTCCGTGCGCGGGGCCTTGCGGTCCCTGGGGCCGGACCTGGTTTACACCTGGCTTTTCACCGCGGAGATGTATGGCCGGGTCGCCGCGGTCCTGGAAAACGTGCCGTGCATCGTCAGCGCCATGCGTAACCCGATCGATGACATGCCGTGGCATTACCGCCTGGTCAGCCAGGTGCTGGCGCTGAAAACGGATAAGATCACCGTGAACGTCAAGGCCATCGAGCCCGGGCTCGTGAACGTGTGGAAAATCCCGGCGGCCAAGATCACCGTGATTTACAACGGCATCGACTTGCGGGAATTTCCGCTGCTCGCCGACAGCCGCGCGGTCCGCGAAGGCATGGGGATTCCCGCGAAAGGCATTGCCGTGGGCATGGTGGCCCGCATGGCGCGTCAAAAAGATCACGCGACGCTTGTGAGCGCGGCCGCGCAGGTCGTGCGCGAGGAGCCGCATGCGATATTCGTGATGGCCGGCGAAGGCCCGCTGCGCCCCTCGATTGAAGCGGAAGTGAAGCGCCGGAACCTTGCCGCGAATTTTCGTTTCCTGGGCGCGCGGCGCGATGCCTGGCAGATCATGAACGGTTTCGACGTCTGCGTTTTGTCCACGCATTTCGAAGGCTGCTCGAATGTGGTCATGGAAGGCATGGCCGCGGCGAAGGCCGTCGTGGCGACGGATGTCGGCGGCAACGCGGAGCTCATCCGCAACGGGGAGACAGGCTACGTGGTGCGGCACGCGGACGCGGATGATTTGGCGGCGCGGCTTTTGGAATTGATCCGGAATCCGGAAAAGGCCGCGGCCATGGGCCGGGCGGCGCGGCGCCGCATTGAAGAAGAATTTACGATCGAGAAAACCGTGGACCAGACCACGCGGCTTTTTGACGGGCTGCTGGCCAAGGCCGGCATCAAACGGGAAACGGGGGCGTCATGTTCGAGTATTTAAGGCAGGATTATCAAAGGGCTTACAACCAGTGCGGCTATGGCGGGAAGGCCCGCAGGACTCTGCATACGTGCACGTCCGCCGGGTTCCAGGCTGTGGCGGCTTATCGCGCGTCGCGCTGGCTCATGCAGAAAAAAATTCCGCTGCTCGGCATGGTGATCCAGCGCGTGGCCGAAGTCTGGACCGGCATTTCGATTCCGCCCGAAGCCTCGATCGGCCCCGGGCTTTTGATCCTGCACTTCGGCGCCATCGTGATCCACGGCGGCGCGGTGATCGGATCGGATTTCACGCTGCATCATGAAGTGACGATCGGCAACCGCGTGAGCGGAGGCCGCGCGCCGCGGATCGGCGACCGCGTGATGGTGGGCGTGGGCGCCAAGGTGCTGGGCGACATCACGATCGGCCACGACGTCCAGATCGGCGCGAACGCCGTGGTGCTCGACGATGTGCCCGACCACGCCGTGGCCGTCGGGATTCCCGCGCGAGTCGTGCGGAGCAAAACCCCGAACAAGGAAAACAGCTGACCATGCCGTTAAAAAAAACGCTCCCGATTTTCGAAGCGGACCTCGGCGCCCTGATCTCGGCAGGCGCTTTGCTGCTTCTGATCTGTTTTCTCCGGGTCAAAGACCTGGTACTTCCCGGCGCCCTGTCCCTGGTGCTCGGTTTTGGCGGAGCGGGTTTTTGCCTTTATAAAAGAAGGCCGGACATTTTTTTGTCCTGCGTGATCGCCTACGTCCCGTTCAGTAAAATCCTCCGCGGCGAGGAAGAGCTGTCGCAATTTACGATCCTTTTCAACGCGGCGCTTGTCGCGGCCGCGGGGCTGCTTTACGTGCTGACGCGTTCCTCCGGGGAAGAACCCGGAGAGCCGGAATCCTTTTCCTTGAAGCCGCAGGCCCGGACCCTCGTGATGGCCCTGCTCGTTTTCCTGGCGTTTCAGCTCGTGTCCATCCTCCATCATCTGCCGTACGGCCCGGATTACCTGCGCCAGGCTTTCGTGCACTGGGTCGGCGGATGGGGAACCCCGGCGCTTCTTTTTCTCATCCTTTGCTTCGCCGTGCGGGACACGCGCGATTTCAAGACCCTGGCCATGGCGGCGGCCGCCGGAGCTTTTGCCGCCGCGCTGCTCGGCCTCCACGAATATTTCGACATCGGGAACGTGGGGGACTTCGACCGCGGGCGCGTGCTCAGCATTGCCCAGGAACCGAACATGAGCGCGTCGTTTTTCTGCTTCGCGGTTTTCCTGTTCGCCGCGTTCATCCTGCAGCATTGGCGCAAGCCCGCCTACTGGGCCTGGCTGATTCCGATCGGAATCGCGCTGCGCGTCATCACCGTCACCTATTCGCGCGGCGCCTATCTCGCACTCGCGGCCGGATGCGCGGCTGTGGCATTTTTCCGCAGCCGCATCCTTTTCCTCGTGATGGCCGGCGCGGCGATTTTCGTGCTTTTGAATCCCTCGCTTTTGCCCGAGACCGTGCGCAGCCGTTTCCAGATGACGTTCGAACATCACGGCGCGGCGGACGTGACGCTCGACCGCAGTTCCGAAGACCGCATCCATGTCTGGCGCGGCGCCCTGCGCGTGATCCAGGCCTATCCCTGGGAAGGCGCGGGCTATGATCTTTTCGAAACGCGCGTGATCCCGTTCTGGGCGGGCACGGTCCGCTTCAACGGGCACAATCTCTTTCTCATGGTGACCGCGGAGCTGGGCGTTCCCGCGCTGCTCGTCTTTCTCTTTTTGCTCAGCCGGTTTTTGGGGGCGGGCATGCGGGCGCTTTCCTCGCCCGATCCCTTTGCAAGGACCGTGGCCCTGGGGTTCGTGTCAGGCGCCGTCGCCTTTGTCGCGGCCAACATGTTCAGCGCGAGCTTTGCCTGGCAGGAAGTCAGCGTTTATTTCTGGCTTGGGGCCGGTCTGGTCACCCGGCTGCAGGGGGATTCTGCGCCCGCGGCGATCCCTCAAAAAAACACCGGGCCGAAGAGCGCATCAGAATTCCTGAAAGAGGAACGCTGACATGGAAAGTTTTCATCACTATTACGTTTCGGTGGTCGAGCGCATCCCGGTTTTGAGGCGCCTGCGCCGGAAATATTCCAATTATAAGATGATCCTCGTCCTGGGCCTTGCGTGTCTGCTTGCCGGCTCCTGGCTCGGCGTCTGGGTGGGCGGCAATGCCGCGTCGCAGGCCGCGGGTCCCGCGCCTTCGGGCTCTCTGTCCGATCGCACGCGCATGTGGATGCGGCGCTCTTTCGCGCCCACGATTCCCGTGGCCGGGCACCAGAAGGACGGAACTTTCGTGCTGGCGAATTTCGAGACCGTGAACGATTTCAAATTGTGGACCGTGGGCGGCGCCATGATTGAAACGTCTACGGACCATCCGTCGGAAGGCGATTACGGCGCGCGCGTCACGTTCTACGGCAAAGAAAAACTTTCCGGCGTTTCCATCGAGGAATATTTTACGAGCCGTTTCGGCTTGAGCGATTGGACGCCTTACGCCGCTTTCCGGTTCTACGCATACAATCCCAACTCCGACACGCTGCGCATGATCGTGCAGGTCAAGGACCGCTGGGGCACTCCTTACAAACAGGAAGTCACGCTGGGTCCGGGCGAAGGGCGTTACATCGAAATGCCGACGCTGCAGATGGCGGCGGTGATCAAACTGCAAAACATCGAACAGCTGACCTTTTTCGTCTGGGAAGCCGCCGGTGAAAGAAAAGTCTACCTCGATCACCTCTACCTTGTTCCGAAGGAAGCCTGACATGGGCGACATGGATGAACTGAAAGGCAAAATCAGGGAAATCTTCCAGATCCTCGGGCGCATGGTGCGCGGCAAGGACGCGGGGAAGCAAGCTGTGCCTTCCGGGACGCCGGAGCATGAAGAAGCGCCGGAATTGGAATCGGATACAGAAGTGGAAGCGGAGACCGGGGAACCCGGGGAGCAGGAGGCGCAAGAGAGTGCCTCCGGGCACCGGATGCGGAAGCGGAGACGGCGGCGCCACACCAAACGCCGCCGCGCGCCGGCCGACCTGATCCTCCAGACGGTTTTGGGCTGCTTTATTTTAGGATTTGCCGCCGGATTCGGGCTGATGCGCGTTACGAGCTGGAGCGGGCAGGAAGCCCAGGGCCTGCAAGGCGGCACGTTTTCGCTCGGGCGCCTTTTACTCGGCAAGACATTTTCTTTTCCGGGACGCCAGGCGGACGGCACCTTCCTCTTTTCGAATTTCGAAAAAAATTCCGATTTCGAGGCGTGGAAAAAAGTCAACGCGGTCATGCTCTCGAGCGGCGACAATCCCGCCGAAGGCGCGCGTGCCGCGCAGATCACGGTGCGCGGCGCGGCCGAAGAATTCGGGGGCGTTTTGCTGGACGACCTGGTCCGCAGCCGGCGAGGCGGTTTTGACTGGTCCCGCTACGGGACCTTTCAGGCCGCGGTTTTTAATCCGGGCGTGGAAGCGATTTCGCTGACCGTCCTCGTTGTGGACAGTACGGGCCGCAGCTTCAAAGAGGACGTGCCCGTCCCCGGCAAAAGCGGCAGGCGCTTTGCGATCCCGATTGCCAAAATCGCGGCGGAATTGAATGCCGCGAAGGTCAATCAGGTTTCGTTTTACGGGCGTCCCAAACACGACATGATTTTTTATCTCGATGACATCCGGCTGGCCGGCGCGGGCATGGCTGCGCCGCCAGTAGGTACGGCGCTGCCTTTGCCCTCGGTGCCGCAGGTTGTGGTGCCCGCCGGCATCAACCCGGTCGATTACGGATTCCAGCTGCGCAAGCCCGCCTGGCTTTTGCCCAACCCGGAGTCGCGCGTGCCCATCGTGCGCATTCCTTTCGCAGTCCGCAATGAAACGCCCGCGCTTTGCTGGCTCTGCCCCGTGGAAGGCTCGGTGCCGCTGCCTATGAGCGAGGTCAAATCCCTGAACAACCTGCGGCTGCGTTCCGCGGGCGAGGAAGACATGCCGTTCCAGCCGCGCGTGCTCGCGCGCTGGCCGGACGGGTCGATCAAATGGGTCGGCCTGTATTTCGAGGCCACGCTGCCGCCGGGGCAGGGCACAGGATTTTTTCTGGATTACAGCTCGGAAATGCAAACCATGGAATTTGGAGGCAATCTCGAGCTCACGGAAGAATCCGGCATGATCTGGGTGAAGACCGGCCCGCTCAAAGTGGGGCTCAGCAAAAAAGAATTCACGCTGTTCGACACGGTTTATTTCGATGCCAATCAGGACCTGGAGTTTTCTCCGGACGAACGCATGGTCCACCGCGCGGTCCTGGAATTGAAAGGGAAGGGCTCTGTGTACCGCGCCGACCGCGACACCCAGGGCTACACCCTCGCAGTCGAGGAGCGCGGCACCAAAAAGGCCGTGATCCGCGGCGAAAGCTGGCTGGTCGACGAAAAAGGCGAACGCTACTGCAAGGTGATCGTCCATTACACGTTTTATCAGGGGAAAAATTTCGTGAAGGTGGAGCATACGCTGATTTATACCGGCTATCCCGCCAACAAATATTATGAAGAATACAAAGATATTGTCCTGCCGCCGAACGAAACGATCGATGCGTTCGGCGTGCGTCTTCCCTACAATTTCATTCCTTCGGGCGAAGAACGTCAGGTGATCGGCCAGTTTCCGGAGGCGCCTCTGGTGCTGAACGGAGCGTCCGCTCTCAACGTGTTCCAAAAGAGCTGGAAAGAAACGCAGGTTACAAGCGCGGGCGCCGCCGCGAATCCGCAGGCCGCGTCCGCGGGCTGGTTCGACGTTTCGAACATGAAGGAAGGCCTTGCCGTGACCGTGCGCGATTTCCGGGAAAATTTTCCCAAGGGTTTTTCCGTGGATCCCGCGGCAAAAACCATCGAGCTGTGGTTGTGGCCGGAAGCCGCGGGACCGCTCGACCTGCAGACCACGGAAAAGGCGCTCGGCCCGGACGATGCCGCGCGCGGCAGCGCCTTCGGCCTGGCCAAGACACACGAAATCCTTTTCCATTTTCACGGCGGCAGCCCCGCGGAAGTGCAGGACAGGGCCGTAAGCTTCGGCAAAAGGCTGATCGCCCGGCCCAATCCGTATTGGCTTGACGCCACGGGCGCGCTGGGGCGGCTTTTTCCCGTGGAGCGGCAGTACGCGAAGCCCGAGCAAATGCTCGAAGGCCTTTTCCATTGGGCGGCTTACTGGCCGCTGGCGGAAGAATGGTACGGCATGCTCAATTTCGGGGACACGCTGACATGGTTCCGCGCGGAAGACGACAGCGGCGTTTATCCACAGCCGGGCTGGCATCCCGTGGGCCGCTGGGGCTGGTACAACTGCGAAGGACCCGGCACGCATTACGGAGCTCTGCTTCAATTCGCCCGCAGTGGGCAGTGGAAATATTTCGAATTCGGCGAGAACCTCGCGCGACACATCATGGACGTGGACACGATCCATTACAACACGATCGCCAGCGACCCGCGCCTGAAGTCGCTGAGCGACGACATGTCCCAGCCCGGATCCATGCACCGCCATAGCGGCGACCATTGGAGCGGCCGGAGCGACGAGGCCAGCCACACGAACGTGGCCGGACTTCTCCTGTATTACTATCTTTCCGGCGATGAGCGCGTGCTGGAAGTCTCCAAAGAGGTCGGCGAGTTTTTCCTGAAAGAAAAATTCACATATACCGGCCATCCCGACATGGCCCCGCAGCGCGCCATGGCCAACGCGCTTTGGGGGAGCGTGATGCTTTATGACGCGACAGGCGACGATCGTTACAAAAAACTGGCGGACAAACTGATCGGGATCTTTTTGAAAGGCCAGCAGCCGGACGGCAGTTTTCTCGAAAATTATAATCCAAAAGACGGAACGTGGAGCGGAGAGAAGCACGAAATGTACATGTCGTGGTATGATGTGTCCGCTTTTATCGCCTACCACCAGCTGACGCAGGACAAGCCGGTGGCGGATATGTTGATCAAGCTCATGAATTACCTGACCCCCAAGGAGTACTCCGGCTCGGCCATCCTGCATGGCATTGCCTACGTTTATTTTCTGACCCACGACCCCAAGTGGGCTGAAGCGGCCGACCACTACGTGGAATTTCTGATGAAAAACCAGCGGCGTTCGACGGACCCGCATCTGGACGGGCTTGTTTTTGAGAAGCCGATTTACCACCGGCCCAATATTTTTCTGTCCACGGTGCCGTACGTGTTCGAAGCGTTCGAAGAAGACATGCAGATGAGGCGGAGCCGGAGGCCATGACCGCGTATGGGCTTGTGAAGGCCGCCTTTATTATTTTTACGGCGGGCGGGCTGGGCTTTGCCGCGCTCACACGCGCGGTCACGGGAAAGATCACCGGACTGGCGAAGCTCGTCCTGGCCGCGGTGCTGGCCGGCATCGTCGTCTTCGTGGATTCCCACCTCATCGAGCCCAACTGGATCAAAGTTGAAAAAGTGGTGATCAAGGACCCCGGCCTTGCGGATGTTGCCGGCGATTTGACGATCGTGCAGATTACCGACATCCATTTGAACCAGGGCGGGCTCAAGTTTCTGCACCGGCAGCTGATTCGCAAAGTCAACCGTCTCAAACCCGACATTTTATTTTTCACGGGCGACGTTATCGATGACCTGACGGAAATCAAGCCCGCGATCGAACTGTTCCGCAGCTTTAAGGTTCGCCTGGGCATTTTTGCGATTCCCGGCGACACGGACCACATTGTCCTGGATTCCGCGGGGATGGTCAGGGAACTGGGGCCTGCGGGCATCCGCTGGCTGATCAATGAAACCCTCCGGCTCGATTTACCCGGCGGTAAATCGCTTTGGCTGACGGGCGTGGATGATGCTTTTTATTTCAAGGACCCTTTCGGTAATGCCGTGCGCGGGCTGCCGCCGGGCGTTCCGAGCATTATCCTTGCGCCCAGCCCGGACATGTTCGACCGCGTGGCGGCTGCGAAAATTCCGCTTTTTCTGACCGGTGACACGCACGGCGGCCAGGTGGGAATCGATTTTCTGATCCGCATGTCGGAATATGCGAATCGGACGCCGTACATGCGCGGCCTGTTTCAGAAAGGCAATACGCGGATGTATGTGAACCGGGGCATCGGGATCAAGGCGCTGCCGATCCGTTTTTTGTGCCGCCCGGAAATTGCTGTAATCCAGCTCCGGAAGTGACGATGAAACCTTTTTTGACCGTCCTCAATTACCATGGCCTGGAATCCCGCGAAGGGGAATACTCATTTCATCATGACGAACGCGCTTACGTCCTTCCGGCGGAAGTTTTTGAACGCCATCTCGACCTGATCCGTTCCGAAGGAGGCCGAGTCCTCTCAAGCCATGAAGCGTTTTCGCCGTCTTTGGCGGAAAAAGCCATACTCCTGACCTTTGATGATGGTCTTTCAAGCCACGCCGCGTACGCGGCCCCGGCGATGAAAGTGCGCGGCATGACCGGAATCTTTTTTGTCTCCGCGGGAAAAGTCGGCCTCTCCGGGTACATGGATTGGCATGAACTGCGGGCTTTGGCCGCGGATGGATTCGAGATCGGAGCGCACGGCTACGATCACGTGCCGCTTCCGCCGCTGGCCGATGGCGCACTCCTTCGCGAAACCGCGGAAGCCAAAAAGAAATTGGAAGACGGGCTGGGCAGTCCGGTGCGGAGTTTTTCCGTGCCGCGCGGCTTTTACAGCGGCCGCGTGGGCCGCTTCGTCCGGCAAGCAGGATATCAAAACATGTTTACCTCGCATTTTGGAGTCAATCCAGTTCCGGTTCAGCCCTTCTACGTCAAGCGGCTGGCGCCGACACGCTTCGATGCGCCGGAAACGCTCGGGCAATGGCTGCGCGCGGATTTCGGATCGCGCCATTTCCGTGAAGAAATCAAAGAAAGGCTGCGCCGCCTGCTGGGCCCCGGCATTTATGATCACGCGGCGCGTCTGAAAGCCGCGGCCCGCGGTCCGGGGGGAGCGGCATGAAGATTTTCTTCTGGCTTTGCTGCGGGCTGGTGGTCTACGCCTATGCCGGTTATCCGCTTCTTTTATGGATCGTCAGCCGCCTCGCCGGCCGCGACGTAAAAAAGGGGAAGCACGACGCGTTCGTCAGCGTCATTCTTTCCGCCTTCAATGAAGAGCGCTGGATCGAGGACAAAATCCGCAATCTGCTGGAAATGGATTATCCGGCCGAAAAAATCGAGATCCTGATCGGCTCCGACGGCGGTTCGGACAAAACCGACGAAATCATTTCCAAATTCTCCGACGCGCGCGTGAAATTTTTCCGCTTTGTCTCCAATTTCGGCAAGCCGCATGTGCTGAACGGACTCATCAACGAAGCGCGCGGCTCCATCCTGGTCTTCACGGACGCGCGGCAGCGTTTCGACAAGCAGGCGATCCGCGAACTCGTGGATAATTTCAACGATCCGGAAGTCGGCGCGGTTTCGGGCGAGCTTTATTTCGAACAGGTCAAAGGCGCGGGCGTCAGCAAGGGCATGGACGCTTACTGGAAGTATGAAAAATTTTTGCGCAAGATGGAGAGCCGCATCGGTTCCACGCTCGGCGCGACCGGCGCCATTTATGCGGTAAGGCGACGGCTGTTTACGCCGCTTCCCATGGACATTCTCGTCGATGATATGTACACGCCGCTGTCGATCGTGGTCAAAGGCTATCGCGTGATTTTCGAATCCAGAGCCAAGGCCTTCGATCTGGTTTCGAGCAAAGGCAAGGAAGAGTTCAAGCGCAAGGTGAGGACGCTGGCCGGAAACTATCAGATCTTTGGGCATTTCTCGGAGCTCTTCGATCCGCGCAAGAGCAGGGTGGCGTGGCAGCTTTTCTCGCACAAATTTTTGAGATTGATGGTGCCGTTCTTCATGATCGGCGCCTTTGCCGGTAATCTGCCCCTGATGGGCGACCCGCTGTACCGCATGCTGTTCGCGGCGCAGGCCCTTTTTTACGGGCTTGCGCTGACGGAGTGGCTTTGGGAGCGTCTCACGTCCCGGAAAGGGATCGGCTACATTCCGTACACGTTCTGCCTGCTGAATTATTCGGCCCTGGCCGCGTCTTTCCGCTTTTTGAAGAAAGACACGAAGGGGATCTGGGAAAAGGCCTATCAATAAGCCCTGTAAGGAGTTACCTTCTAGCACTGTCCAGTGTTTTGCGTCAACGGCGATCATTTTTTTCAGGGCTTTGCAAAATGAGAGTCCCTTGAGTAAGATTTAAAAATTGTTTGCCGGCCTGGACAGTGCACGGCCTGAAACCATGACAACCACGAGCAAAACCTCTTTCAATCTGAACTGGCTTTTCCTGGCGGCCGCGGCAGCGCTGCTTGTCTGGACCTTTACGCCTTCGTTTCTTTGGATGGTGGACCGCTGGAAAGCGCCCGATTCCTATTTCGCGCACGGCTTTCTCATCCCGCTGGTCACCGCGTACTGGATTTGGGAAAAACGCGCCACGCTTGCGGCCACGGAACTGAAGTCCAGCGCCTGGGGTCTTCCGTTTCTCATTGTTGCCGCGCTCATGCAGATTTTCGCCGCGATCATGCGCGTTTATTTTCTGTCGTGCTTTTCGTTCGTGATCTGCCTGTTCGGCATTTCGCTTGCCGCCGCGGGCACGAAATTCACGCGGCAAATCGCGTTTCCTCTTTTCTTTCTTTTCCTCATGGTGCCGCTGCCGCTGCTCGTCGTTTCGGAAACGACGCTCAGGATGAAATTCTTCGTGACAGAACTCGCGACCACGTGCCTGAACGCGATCGGATTCAAGGCGTACCGCAACGGAAGTTATCTGGTCATGCCGAACTCTTTTCTTTTGGTAGGCGATCCGTGCAGCGGACTGCGTTCTTTCCTCGCGTTTCTTTGCCTCGGGTTTGTTTTTGCGTACGGCGGTAAAACGAAGTGGTGGGGGAAAGCGATCCTGATTTTCGCGGGACTGCCGCTGGCGATTTTCTCCAACTTATTGAGGGTTTTTGGGTTGGCGCTGATCGCAGAGATCTACGGCCAGGAAGCCGTGCACGGAAAAATTCACGACGCTTCAGGCTTTGTCGTGTTCGTCATCGCGTTCGCGCTGTTCATGCTGATCCGCCGTCAACTGGAGGCCGCGCGTGCTTAAAAACGGAAAAGCCTTTCTCCTGGTTTTGATTTATCTCGGAGCCTTATCCGCGTTCCGCCTCACGCCGCCCGCGGCATTCAGCATTTCAGCCTCGATGAGCCCGTTCTTCCAGACTTTTCCGAAAGAGATCGGCGCGTGGAAAGGCGAGGACACGCCGCCGGATCAGAGGACGCTCGAAATTCTCGAAACGCGCAACGTGCTGTCGCGGAATTATCAGAACGCGGAAGGCAAGAAGCTTCATCTTTTGCTCGTCAGTTCCGAAAAAGACCGCCGCGTCGCGCATCCTCCGGAAGTCTGCTACCTCGGAGCGAATTTCAACATCGTCGACGACGTGGAATCCAAATTTTCTACTCCTGAAACGGGGACGATCGGCATCCGGCAGTTCCGGGCCGTGAACGAGCGTCATCCCGACGACCAGCAGCAAGTTCTTTATCTTTATAAAATCGGGAATCGTTTCACCACGAATTATTACGCCCAGCAGCTCCAGTTTGCCCTGGACCGGATCTCCCGCAAGGAAACGGAAGTCATGCTTATCCGCCTCGCGGGGGCTGATGCCCAGGACCTCAAGGCCTTTCTCCAGGATCTCCTGCCCTATCTGACCGGGGCTCGCCAGCCCGCCTGACGTTCAAAATAACCGTCGGTTGAATTTTTTTATTTCCCCTACGGATTTCCCCTGACAATTGCTGTAAGATATTTCATTACATTGGGTTATAAATAGTAACATTGGGTGAAAAAGAAGCACACGGAAATATTATCACAACTCTTTTAAATGATTAGAGTTACGATTGAAGGCGGGGAATGTGTTGTTTATTTTGAACAAACGATTCGCAAAAGTAACATAAGCATCTTTTAAAGGGCTTTCGGGCTTTTCTTAAACCCTTTTAAAATATAGGGTTATAACCACTACATCCGGGCCCTCTTTTTTCTTACTTGGCACAGATCGTGCTTAAGACACCATGAAACGTGGACTACGTCCTCATGGCATTCAAATTTATACCAATTCTTGCAAAGGCGGAATTTAAACAATGAACGTCACTTTCCAGGAAATTAAAAACAACCTGATGCGCGACTATATGCTGCGCCGTTACCACAAAATCTCGAAAGGGGAGGTCCCCATCGAGGAAAAGGCCCTGGAAGTTCTGACCCGGTCGTACGTGGAGTTGACCACGTCCTGGCGCATTTTTGTCAAGAGAGCCCTGGATTTGACGGTTTCGATCGTCGGTCTTGCGGTGT
The DNA here is from genome assembly GCA_035495615.1 of Verrucomicrobiia bacterium. Taxonomy (NCBI): domain Bacteria; kingdom Pseudomonadati; phylum Verrucomicrobiota; class Verrucomicrobiia; species Verrucomicrobiia bacterium. The sequence continues at coordinate 29,669 of DATJFP010000083.1, forward strand.
GCTCGCCGATCATGCTGTTGATCGCGATCTGGATTAAGCTCGATTCCCGGGGCCCGATTTTTTACAGCCAGGAACGCGTCGGCCAGAAGGGCAAGACCTTCCGCATTTACAAGTTCCGCAGCATGCGTCAGGACGCGGAAATCAAAAGTGGTCCGGTCTGGGCCGTCGAAAACGACCCGCGCGTTACCAAGCTCGGCCACTTTCTCCGCACCACGCACCTGGATGAAATCCCTCAGTTTTTCAACGTCCTCAAAGGCGAGATGAGCCTTGTCGGCCCGCGCCCCGAACGCCCGCATTTCGTCAAGGAACTGCGCGCGCAGATCCCGCATTATGACAAGCGTCATTTTGCGAAGCCTGGCGTGACCGGCCTTGCGCAGATTCGCCAACGTTATGACAGCAGCATTGAGGACGTGAAGAAAAAAGTTCGATATGACGTGTTGTATATCAAAAAGATGTGCCCGCTTCTCGACATCAAAGTGATCGCCCTTACGGCGCTCACCGTGATCTTGAGGACTGGCAGATAACAAACGAAACAATCCTCGCGGGTTTTTCGTTAACTACTAAAGAAAGGAGCAAGAAATAGCATATGAAAAAGACTGCTGGATTACTAGCGATGATCGCCGGCGTGCTCATGATGGGCATGTCGAGCGCTTACGCGGTTCCGGTCATCAATGGCGCCATCGCGCCGGCTACCGAATGGAATAACACGGGATATAACTACTATCTCAATGTTAGCGACGTTAACGAAGCGTTGATTCCCGATCAGTACGACATTAAGAATGTCACGCTGCTTCAGGAAATCGAAGGCTTTGGATTCGGTGATAGCAATGCGGCCAACGATGGTATCTATTTGCTGGTCGAAACTTATGCAGCCCCGTCTTTTGTTGACGAAACTCTGGGGGGACCGAAAGTCACGGTTTTCCTGGATGCCGATTTCAACAATGACGGCATCATCGATTTCTCGATGGAACACACGGCGAATGCTAACGGTACTGGTCAAAAGGTCACCGTTACCTTCAACGTGTTTGGTCCTACGGGAGATCTAGTGACGAATGGGGGTTCGTTTTCGACCGGGAGCGTGATTGAATATTACATTCCTCACGGCCCGTTCAATACCCCGAATGCCCCGTTCCCGATTTCGTTCGTGGGTTATATCACGTACGATAACGGCGGATTGTCTCCGGATGATAACGTCACCGGCGGCCCGCTGGTGTTCGTTCCTGAACCTAGCACGATGCTGCTTTTTGGTGGTGCTCTGCTCGGAATGATCGGGCTGCGTTTTAAAAAGTAATTCTTGAATAGTTTGCTGTAAGTCATATTATAGCTAGCTATTTCGAGGCTCCTAACCCTGGCCCCTTGCAAGAGGGGCCAGGGTTTATTGCGCGAAATCTAGCGGAAAGAGAGTGTGGACTAAGTTTTATTCAAGCCAACGCTATGCTGAAAAAAATCTCCCAACTGCACAGAGAAGCATTGTCCGTCATCGCGAAGAATCCGATGATCATGCTTCTTTTTTTGTTTTTGGCGGTTGCGGAAGCCTTGGCGTTGACGACTTTGTTCCTTGCTCACTCCGCGCCGTTCTCGAAGATTTTTGCGCCCATCATCCGGCGCTTCTGGGGAGACCGGTTTCTTCATTACCCGGATAACTTTCTTCTTCTGCCTAAGCTTTACGGTTATGCCAATGCTGCCATTCTTACCGTCGTCGGCCTCTTAGTCAGCGGTATTACTATTAAATTAATAGAAGCTGCGGTGCTTCATACCGGCGTTTCGACGCTTACCGCGGCGCAATCGTCCTTTCAGAAGTATTTCGGGCTTTTGGCGGTTTGGATCCCGGCTTTTCTCATCATGCGGTACGGCACGAGTTTCCTGATGCCGCATATCCCGCATTCGCTGCCCGCGGAATTTATGGTCATCTTACTCATGTTTGTGGTCATCCAGGCGATCACGGCTTTTTTGTTTACGGCAGTCATGACTTCGAAAAACGGATTTTTCAAGGCACTCGTGGAAGGCTTTGGGACTTTGAAGGAACAGGGAGGCGTTTTGATCGGGGCGATTTTTATCCCGTGCGTCATCGGCGTCGCGCTTTCTTTTCTTAAATCGACGGCGCCGTCTTTTGTAAGGTTTTATCCGGAAAGCGTTCTTTTGATTTTGTATTCCGGCATTTTTATCACGATGGTCATCGACCTCTATGTTACATCGGTCTCGACCATACTCTATCTAAAGGCGAGGAATAAAGTATGAAAAGCATAAAAACCTTTTTGGTTTTATCGTTGTGCTTGACCCTTCCCGCGTGGGGCGTTCATGCCGCGGTGCCCGAGATCCAGGGCGTTATGGCCAATTTCACTCCGGCCAATGTGGCTCCTGAAAATCCCAGCGTCGACTGGCACGATTTCCAGATGACCGTGGATCCGCCGGTTTTGGTGGATTCTAAGCTCATGGAAGCGCTTTTTCCGTCCACGCAGGACTTGGACCTTGAGCACGCGTCCATCGAAGATCTTACGGAAGACGAGATGGAAACGTCGCTTCAGGACCAGCTCATCCTTGGCGAGACCCATGGCTTCTGGTCTCGGACCAAGACGTGGCTTGTCGGTGGCTTGCTTCTGACGGCGCTCATCACGGGGCTTCTGGTCCTGTTTTCGTCCGGCTCCGGCAGCGGTTCCGGCAGTGGTTCCGGTTCCGGCGGCGGCGACAGCAATAACAGCGGCGGACCCGGCGGTGCTGGGGGCGGCGGTGGTGTTGGTGGAGCAGGTGCCGGGGGTGCTGGCGGTTCCGGCGGCACGGGCGGTACGGGGGGTACTGGCGGCGCCGGTGGCGGCGGTGGTGGTGGAAACGGCGGCGGTGTGGGTGCTACGGATTTCAACGGTAATTATCCGAGCAATCCCGAGCCTTCCACGATGTTGCTCCTCGGATTGGGACTGATGCTTTTTACCTTCAAGCGGAAAGCCCAGGCCTAAAAGGATTTTACGATGCGCGTGAGAAATGCCCTTTATTTTCTGGCGTTGAGCGTGGCGCTCAGCGGGTGCAGCAGGAGTTATCTGGCCGAGAAAGAATTTTTCAAGGCCAAGAAAACCCTGGAGAGCATCAAGCTGTCCGCGCCCGTAGAAGCCCTGGAAGAGCCGATTGCCGCGTTTCAACACGTGGTTGATCGTTTTCCCGGCACGCCCAAAGCCATGGAGAGCCTGATTGCCATCTCCAACCTCCGGCTCAAGCAGAAGAAGTACTCGGAGGCGCGGGATGCCATGAAGACCATCGTGGAAGATTACAGCGCCGATAAGGACCGGGTCGCCGAAGCCCGCGACCGTATCGGGCAGATCTACCAGGCTGAAGGGAATTGGGACGCCGCGCAGAAAGCCTACTGGGAAGCCGCGGAGTACAATCCGCTGCACGTGCGCGGGCTATACGCGCCCATCAAGATCCTGCTTCATTACAAGCAGGCGAAAGATGACAAAGGTTTCGAACAGCAGTTTGTCCGCGTGCTCGATCATTACCAGGGCCTGATCAAGCAGCTCGGCCCCATCGATACAGCCGCTCCCGTCAAAAATTATTTGGCCATGGCATACATGGTGAAAGGCGACACGCAGCCTGCCGTGGACACCTGGGAAGCCCTTTACCGCGAGCATCACGAAAACGGCTATGCGCCTATGGCCCTTTTGGCTGCCGCGGAATTGCGCTGGCGTGAAGACAATCTCGCCGAAGCGGAACGTTTGTGGGGGCTGTACTTCAAGGATTACCCGAACCACGGGCTTGCCGGAAAAACCTCGGTGACGATCGGCATGCTCTACCAGGGCAAAAAAGATTTTACAAAAAGCCGCGGCTGGTACAACAAGGCCCTCGAGCAGTATTTCAAAGGCAAGTCGCTCGAGCGGAGCGAAGTTGAGCTGCTCATGGCTAAGTCCTATCAGGACGAGGGGAATTGGGAGCAGGCAGACACGCTCTACAAGCAGCTTGAGCAGGACTATCCGAACACTTCGCCGTCCCTCCAGGTCCCGCTTTTGCGCGCAGAGCACTTCCGTGAAGCCGGGGATACGGAACAATCGAACAAGATCCTGGGTGAAGCGATTCTGGTTTACCAGGGCCTTGAAACCGAGAATCCGGACGAAAACGTCCGTAAAATTGCGACCCGCTTTAAGACGGCTGCATATGCCCAACTCGGAGCCTGGCAGGACATGATCAAAGAAATCGAAGGTCAGATGGCGCAGGAGACTCAGCCGGAAAAAAAGGGGCGCTGGCTTTTCCTCAAGGCGCTGCTTACCGAGAATCGCCTTAAAGACCATGGCGCCGCGATTCAGCTTTACGAAAATTTCCTCAAAGATTATCCCGAACATCCGCTTTCTTCCCGCGCTAAGGCCCAGCTCGACGCCTTGAAGCAAGCCTAAAACCCACGATTCTTTCCTTTCGTTTTCCCGCAAGGCCATCAAATTGTAAAAACGCCTTGCGCGTCCTGCTTTTTCAACAATTTTCCTCTGGGAGGTATGGCTCACCCGTGATCAATTTGGAGCAACAAAGGGCAATAAGGATATTATTATATCGTGTTGAATTAAAATGACTTAGAGAAAATTTTTTTAAACACTTTCTATTGACCCGCCGGGACCTTGTGATATACTTCCGTCATCTTTGGGGCGGCATTTCGACAGCTGTCCAAATTTAAAGACATCCCGGATCTCATGAAATCAAGCTTGTCCCAAAACCCCAGTGCCGGCGCTTCTTCCACCGGCGTTCTCCCGCTCAATCCTGAGCCTCACTTCTTTGCAAGCCCGGACAACTTCATCGAATTCGCGCTGGATTCGGTCCTGGCCCTCGTTCAGGCGCATGCAGGATCGCTCATGCTATGGGACGAAGAAAAGAAGGCCTTGGTTCTGAAGTCCGCCCGCGGGCCTTATTGCGACAGGGTCCGTGACGCGCATATCCGGCTCCGCGAAGGCGTGGCGGGGTGGGTGGGTGACAAGGGCCGCAGCGTCCTGGTTAAAGACATTCACGACGACAGCCAATTCAGCCATTACCGCCGGGCCGGCAATTATGAAACGCATTCCTTCATGTCCATTCCGCTGATCTCTTCGAACAAGCTCGTCGGCGTTATCAACATCACGGAGCGGGCCAATTTTGATGCCTTTACTGAAGATGACATGGTGCGCGCGCGGCTTTTCGCACAGCACATCGCGATTGCTTACGACAACATGCGGCTTGCCAGCCGGTTCCGCGTGGAAAATCAGCGTTTGAGCGAAAAAGTCGTCATCCTCGAGCAGACCCTCGAACGACAGGAGCCGCTGGTCTCGATCGGAAAACTTGCATCGAATCTCGCCCATGAGCTCAACAATCCCTTGGACTCCATACGCCGTTACGTGAATCTGGCGCTCGAGCAGGTGATGGAAGATTCGCTGGCGCGGCAGTACATCATGAAATCCAAGGAAGGCATCCGCCGCGCCATCCAGGTCATCCGCGGGCTTCTTCAGTATTCCCGGCACGCCGCGAAAATGGAATTGCGCGAGTCCGAACTCCATCAGGTGCTGCGCAAAAGCCTCGAAGGCGTTTCCCACGACGATAATTTCGAAGGCGTCCACGTGCGGCTGGAGCTGGCGCCGGAAGAGTGCGTCGTGCCGGACTGCGGCCTCGCTGTTGTTTTTCGGAATCTTTTCAAGAACGCGTACCAGGCCATGAAAGGCCGCGGCACGCTGAAAATCTCGACTTCCATTTTTGATACCACGATTACCGTCAAGATCCAGGATTCGGGCTGCGGCGTTCCGGACGCGGTTAAAACGCGCCTGTTCGAGCCGTTCTTTTCCACCAAGCAGGGAGAAGGAACCGGTATCGGCCTGGCCATTTCCCGCGAGATCGTCGAAAAGTGCGGCGGCAGCATCCAATTCGAAAGCATGCCCGAAATCGGCACGACGTTTATCATTCACTTACCCCTCTTAAGGAGAGCCTAAAATCCCATGCTTAAAAACATCCTGATCATCGAAGACGACGCCCTTGTGCGGGAATCGCTTGCCGAGGTGCTGCGCCGCGAAGGTTACAACGTCGAGGAGGCGGGCGACGGACCCGAGGCTCTGAAGAAAATCGCGCAGAAGAAATTTGCCCTGGCCATGCTGGATCTCCGGCTGCCGTCCACCAACGGCATCAATGTGCTCCAGGCGGCCAGACAAGAAGACCCCGAGCTCGAAGTCATCATGATGACCAGTTTTGGAACCGTCGAAACGGCTGTTGAAGCCATGAAGCTGGGCGCCGTCGATTATCTGACCAAGCCGATCAACGACGACGAATTGAAGCTGGTCGTGTCCCGCGTCATGGACGGTCTGCTCCTCAAGGAAGAAAACACGAGCCTGAAACAGGAGCTCGAAGAAAAGCGTTCTCATTTTCACAACCTGATCGGCGAAGATCCAAAAATGCAGAAGATTTACCAGATTATCCGCGCCATCAGCAATACGGATACGACGGTGCTTCTGCGCGGGGAGAGCGGAACGGGTAAAGGCATGACCGCCATGGCCATCCATTACAGCGATCCCGCGCGTAAGGACAAGCCGTTCGTGGAAGTCAGCTGCGGCGCGATCCCTCGCGAGCTGCTGGAAAGCGAGATCTTCGGGCACATCAAGGGCGCGTTCACCAGCGCCATCCGCGACCGCATCGGCCGTTTCGAAATGGCCAACGGCGGGACGATTTTCCTCGACGAAATCGACGCCTTGCCGCCTTACCTCCAGGTCAAGCTGCTCCGCGTCCTTCAGCAGAAAGTCTTCGAGCGCGTCGGCGACACGAAAACCATCCAGGTCGACGTCCGCATCATCGCGGCCACCAACCGCGATCTCACGGAAGAAATCAAGAAAGGTAATTTTCGTGAAGACCTTTATTACCGCCTGAACGTCATTACGATCGACATTCCGCCCCTGCGTGAACGCCGCGGCGACATTGCGGCGCTGGTGAAGCATTTCATCCAGTTTTATTCGGAAAAGACCAAGCGCAATGTCAGGACCATCAGCAGCGCGGCCATGAAGCTGATCCTCGACTACCCGTGGCCGGGCAACATCCGCGAGCTGGAAAACGTTTTCGAACGCGCGGTCGTCCTGTCCTCCGGGGAAATTTTGGACGTGGACGTGCTTCCGGACTGCCTGACGAGCAAGAGCGAGTCTTTCACGCTGACGAATCAAGAAGTGCTTTCACTCAAAGAAGTTCTCAAAGAGCCCGAAAAGCAGATTATCAAGAAGGCCCTCGAGCAGAGCGGATGGAACCGCAAAAAGGCGGCCAGCCTTTTAAACATCAATCGCACCACGCTCTACAACAAGATGAAGGAATACCAACTCCTTTAGTCTTGAACGGATTCCGGGCCGCGGCTGAAAATACTCATTGGAAAAAAAGCCGTATCCGCTATAATATCCCGTCTTTACGCATCCTCATCCCTGATCACGACTCATAAGCACCAAAGGCCTATTTATGGATAAAATCAAGAGCATTCAAGAGATGGACATTAAGAACAAGCGCGTCCTCATACGCGTCGACTACAACGTCCCCATGGACGAGCAGGGCAAGATCACCGACGACATTCGCGTCTCCAAATCCCTGGATACGATCCATTATTGCACCAAGCAGAATGCCAGGGTCATCCTTATGTCGCATCTGGGCCGGCCCAAAGGCGCTCCGGATGCCAAGTTCAGCCTGAAGCCGGTGGCGCAGCACCTTTCCGGCCTCCTGGGCAAACAAGTCCTCATGCTTCCCGATTGCGTCGGCCCTGAAGTCGAAAGTAAAGTGGCCGCCATGAAGCCGGGCGACGTGGCGATGCTCGAAAACCTGCGCTTCCATAAAGAAGAAGAGAAAAACGATCCTGAATTTTCGCGCAAGCTGGCCGCGCTCGGCGACGTGTACGTGGACGATGCGTTCGGCGCCGCGCACCGGGCCCATGCCTCGGTCGTGGGTGTGACGGAGTTCCTGCCGTCGGCCGCCGGATTCCTGCTGGCGAAGGAAGTGGAATACCTGGGCAAGGCGATCTCCAATCCCGACCGTCCGTTCGTCACGATCCTGGGCGGAGCGAAGGTCTCGGACAAAGTGAAACTCATCTCCAACCTCATCGACAAGGCCGACACGCTGCTGATCGGCGGCGCCATGGCGTACACGTTTTACAAGCTCATGGGCATCAAAATCGGCAATTCGAAGTTCGAGCCGGACGGCGTGCCGTTCGCCGAAGAAGCGCTGAAGAAGGCCAAGCAGAAAAATTTTCCCATGCACTTTCCGAGCGATCGCGTGATTGCTCCTGGCATCGACCGGGCTTCCGAAGCCAAGGTCACCGAGTCTGACATTCCCGACGGCTGGTCGGGTTTTGACATCGGCCCCAAAACGGTCGAGAGCTACAAGCAGATTCTTTCCAAGGCCAAGACCATCGTGTGGAACGGTCCCGTGGGCCTGTTCGAAGTAAAGCCTTTTGACAAGGGCACGCTTGAGCTTGCCAAATTTATCGCGGGCCTGAAAGCCACGAAGATCATCGGCGGCGGAGATACGGCCGCGGCTGTGCGCCAATTCGGCCTGGACGACAAAATGTCCCACGTGTCCACCGGCGGCGGGGCTTCCCTGGAATTTCTCGAAGGCACCGTGCTTCCCGGCATTGCCGTCCTTCAGGAAAAGAAACTGGCCGGAAAACGCTAAAGGAGACGGAATGAAGACGCCTTTCATCGCGGGAAATTGGAAAATGTTCAAGACGGCCAGCGAGGCCTCGACGCTCGTGCAAACCATCAAGGCGGGCGTCTCCAAAGTGGCGGATTGCGATGTCGTGATCTGCCCTCCGTTTACCGCGCTCGGCGCGGTGTCGCCGCTCCTGCGCGACAGCAACATCGAGCTCGGCGGACAGAACATGCACAACGAAGCCGAAGGCGCCTTCACCGGAGAGATTTCTCCGATGATGCTCAAAGACCTCAATTGCCGCTACGTGATTCTCGGCCATTCGGAACGCCGGCAGTTCTTCAAGGAAACCGACGAGCTGATCCGGGAGAAGGTCAAGACGGCGATCAAATACAGCCTGATTCCCATTTTGTGCATCGGCGAAACGCTGGAAGAGCGGGAAGCCCGGCAGTATTTCGAAGTGGTCAAGCGCCAGTTCGAAGAAGCGCTGAAGGGCCTGACCGGCGACGAAGTGTCGCGCATCGTCCTTGCCTACGAGCCTGTATGGGCCATCGGCACCGGCCACACGGCCACGCCCGAACAGGCGGAACAGATGCATTCCTACATCCGCCGCCTTCTCAACGAAAAAGTGGGGCAGGAGATCGGCGCGAAAGTGCCGATACTCTACGGCGGCAGCGTGAAGCCCGACAACATTGGCAAGCTGATGTCCAAGCCCAACGTGGACGGCGCCCTTGTCGGAGGCGCTTCGCTCAAGGCGGAAAGCTTTACTCAAATCATCCAAAATGCGGTGGAAGCCTGCAAGGCAGAGGTAAACCAATGATCGCTGTTCTCGTTACGATTCTTCACGTCATTGTTTGCGCGGTTCTCGTTTTCGTGATCTTGATCCAGGGCGGGCGCGGCCAGGGCCTTGCGAGCGCTTCGTTCGGAAGCGGCAACGTCCAGACGCTTTTCGGCACCAAGGCCGCGGATTTCATGACCAAGGCCACGAGCGTTTCCGCCATCTGCTTCATGATCACCTGCATTTCGCTCGACGTTATCGAAGCGAACAAAAGCCGCAGCCTTCTTGAGACCCGCACGTCGGCGCCGATCGATGTCGACCAGATCAAGCGCGCGCTCGAAAAAGTGAAGGCCGAGGCCAAAAAGAGCGAGGCGAATGCTTTGCCCGCGGTTCCTTCCAGCGCCGCTGTTCCTGCAGCTCCTGCCGTACCGGCAGCTCCCGCAGCGCAGACGGCGCCTGCCGCCAATGCCGCTCCCGCGGAAGCCGCAGCGCCGGCGAGCGCGCAGTAGTTTTGTTGTCCCGCGGGCATCCGCCCGCGAAAAGGCACCATGCAAGAGGCCCCGACGCAAGCCCCGAATCTCCGTTACCTCAAAGGGATCGGTCCCAAAAGGGCCCTGATCCTGGAAAAGCTCGGCGTCTGCACGCTCCGCGACCTCTTCTATTATTTCCCGCGCCGCTACGAAGACCGCAGCCATCTCAGGCCCATCGAAGAAGTCCGGGCGGGCGAGCCCGTGACGCTGAAAGGCACGGTACTTTCCACGCGCCTGAAGCGTTTCCGCGGCATCTCGATCCTGGAAGTCCACCTGGGCGACAAGACAGGCATGATCCCGGCGGTCTGGTTTAATCAGCCGTATCTCCAGGCGCAGTTCGAGGAAGGCCGCGAAGTGATTTTTTTCGGCAAGCCCGACCTGCGTAACGACCGCCTTCAGATGAATTCCCCGGAATTCGAGATCCTGGATCCGGAGGAAGAGGCCGTGCATACCGGCCGCATCACGCCGATCTACCCCTTGACCGAGGGTCTGTACCAGAAAACCCTGCGCGGCGTTTTTCACGAGGCCGTGCAGCAGCACTTGGACGGCCTGATCGCCGAGTACCTGCCGGAAGATTTTCGCGAAACCCGCGGCCTTCTTCCGCTTCCGCAGGCCGTGCGTGAAATGCATTTCCCGTCGTCGCAGGAACTCCTCGACAAGGCGCGGCACAGGATTGTGTTCGACGAATTTTTTGTTTTCCAAGTCCTGCTGTTCCAGAAGCTGGAGCTCATGAAAGCGCGCCATAAAGCGCAGCCGCTTCGTGCCGAACCCGCGCATCTGGAGGAATTCCGTTCCGCGCTTCCTTTCCAGCTGACCTCCGGGCAGGAAGAAGCTCTGAGCGAAATCGCGGCGGAACTCGCTCTCGAAATTCCGATGAACCGCCTGCTGATGGGCGATGTGGGCAGCGGCAAGACCGTGCTCGGCGCCTTTGTAATGTTCCTTGCCGCAAAGCTGGGACGCCAGGCCGTGATGCTGGTGCCGACCGAAATCCTCGCCAATCAGCACCTGCAAACGCTGAAGAAGCTGCTGCAGCCCGCGGGCATCACGGTGAAGATGCTTTCGTCGGCGACCGCGCCCGCGGTGCGCGAAAAGATGCTGGCGGAGTTGAAGCAGGGGAAGCTCTCCTGCGCCATAGGCACGCATGCGCTCCTGCAGGAAGACGTGCGCTTCGCCTCGCTTGCCGCGGTCGTCATCGACGAGCAGCACAAGTTCGGCGTGTACCAGCGCTGCCAGCTCCTCAACCGGGAGCTGCGCCCGCACCAGCTCGTCATGACCGCGACGCCGATCCCGCGCACGCTCGCGCTGACCGTTTACGGCGACCTGTCGGTTTCGGCCGTGAAGACGCTTCCCGCGGGCCGCCAGCCGATCAAGACTTACTGGATCACGCGGCAAAAACAGCCGGAAGTTTTGCGGCACATGCTCGAAAAAATAAAAAAAGGCGAGCAGGCCTACTTCATTTATCCGCTCATCGACGAAACCGAAAAGTCAGACATGCGGGCCGCGACCGCGGGCTACGACGCGCTTCGCAAAGGCCCGTTCAAGGACGCGAAAGTCGGGCTGGTCCATGGCCGCATGCCGGGCGAAGAGCGCGATGCGATCATGCGCGATTTCAAAGACGGCAAAATCCAGGCGCTGGTGGCCACGTCCGTCGTGGAAGTGGGCGTCGATAACCCCAACGCTACGATGATGGTGATCGAAAACGCCGAACGTTTCGGCCTGTCCCAGCTGCATCAGATGAGAGGGCGTGTCGGACGGGGGCAGAAGCCGTCCGAATGTTTTCTATTCGGAGAACCCACGACCGATGAAGGCAAGAAGCGGCTGAGGATCATGACCAAGACGCAGGACGGCTTTGTGATCGCCGAAGAAGACCTGAAGCTGCGCGGTCCCGGGGATTTTCTGGGGACACGCCAAAGCGGGGAGCCGCTTTTCCGCGTCGCGCATCCGGTGCTGGACCAGGAAATCCTGCTGGAAGCGCGCGCGGCCGCCACGGAAGTCGTCAAGGGGCCGGATTGGGAGCAAAACCCGCGCTGGGCCGCGCTTAAAAAATTTCTCGATCATTTTCCCATTCGCTATTAAACTAGTGCGTTCTAACTGCCCATAGTACCGTAAAGCGGCAATGACCGCAGACTGCCGGGGAGGCAAGTATGAGAATTATTGGTGGTGAGCTCAAATCGCGGAAGATCCAGTTTCCGAAATCGCGCCTGACGCGTCCCATGACCGATCGCAGCAAGGAAACGGTCTTCAACATCATGGGCAGTCTGGTCGACGGCAAGCATATCCTGGATCTTTATTCTGGGAGCGGGTCGCTCGGACTCGAGGCCTTGAGCCGCGGCGCGCTGGACGTCGTCTTCGTGGACCGCGCGGATTGGGCCACCCGGGTCATCGAAAAGAACCTGGAAGACCTGGGGCTGGAAGCCAAGGCACGGGTGCTGCAAATCGACGTTTTGAGGGCCATCCAGAAGCTCGAAAAAGAGAAGCGGTTTTTTTCACTGGTTTTTGTCGATCCTCCGTTCAATCAAGGACTTGTGAAAAAGACGTTGAACCGCCTGGATCAATCTGCTATATTGACGCCCTTCGCTCAGGTCGTCGTGGGCCACTCGAGGCAGGAACAGTTGCCTGAGTCTCTTCAATCATTGAAGCTCGCGCGAACCAAGAAGATAGGTCAAAACTGCCTGTCTTTTTATTTCCGGTTGGAGTCACAGGATGGAGAAACGAAGAGCTATTTATCCGGGGAGTTTTGACCCTGTGACCTATGGTCACATCGACCTGGTTAAAAGGGCGTTAAAGCTGTTCGATGAATTGATTGTGGTCGTGGCCGTAAACGCGGGGAAAAATGCCCTGTTTACGATCGAAGAGCGCGTGGACTTCGTGAAGCGCGCGCTCAAGGGGATGCGCGGCGTCAAGATCGACAGCCTCGAAGGTTTGACTGTCGAATACGCGAAACGGAAAAAGGCGAGAACGATCATCCGCGGGCTTCGCGCCACGTCGGATTTCGATTATGAATTCCAGATGGCGCTGACCAACCGGCGCTTGTCCAAAGAAGTGGACACGGTGTTCTTGATGCCTTCGGAGAACCATTTTTATCTGTCCTCGCGTTTGACGAAAGAAATCGCCCTCCTTAAGGGAGATGTCTCCAAATTTGTTCCGGATTTTATTGCCGCGAAAGTACGCGAGCGCCTTCTGAATTATTAAGGGCGCGCCTTTCGCAGGGGGTCGCCTATGAAAGTTGTGCTGAGTGTTTTGCAGGAAGGGGTTCCCAAGGAAGTCACCGCGGCGTATGACCCCAAGAAATTGGAAGTGGAACTGGTCGACTTGAAGTTTCTCGAACCGCTGGTGCTTGAGGGCGTGCTTGTCAAACAGAACGAGACGCTGAGTTTCAAAGGCAACTTGCGCAGCAACGTGCGGCGCATCTGTGGCAAGACCCTGAAGGAAGTCGACGAGCCCCTGGACGTTGCGTTCGACCTGTATTACATGATCCAGGATAAGGAAGAGATCGATACGACCGACGATTTGCGTGAAGCGGTCCTGTTGGAGCAGCCCATGGTTTATTACGCGCCGGGCTGTGAAAACATCGATGTGAATTATCAGGACAAAGATCCTGAAAAAGAAAAGCCGGTCAAAGACGGCGAAGCGCTCAAAAACAGCCCTTTTGAGAAGCTGAAAAAAATTCGTGATCGATTGAAGGAGGAATAAGACAATGGCAAATCCGAAAAGACGGCATTCCAACACGCGCACCCGCACCCGCAGGGCGCATGATGCCCTTGACGTGATCAGCGCGACGCGCTGCCCGCAATGCGGCGCCGGCATCCGGCCGCACCGTGTTTGCGAGTCCTGCGGCTATTACCGCGGCCGTCAGGTCATGACCATCAAAGTCAGAGAAAAGACCCCCAAGGAAAAGTAACCTCAGGACCCTCGCGTCACTCAGGAGATCGTCATGTCGATGATTCGCGTTGCAGTGGACGGAATGGGCGGTGACTACGCGCCGGGCGTCGTGGTCGAAGGCGCTGTCTACGCCGCCAATGATTTTTCCAACTTGGAAATCGTGCTGGTGGGGCAGACGACCGCCCTCAAGCGCGAGCTGAACAAGCACAAGGTGCTCGGCGGCAAACTGGTTCTCCAGGAAGCCTCGGAAGTGGTCGGGATGGGCGAGGCGCCGGTCCAGGCCATCCGCAAGAAAAAAGATTCGTCGCTCGCCGTCTGCGTCGATCTCCTGAAGAAAAAAGAAGTCGACGCGGTCATGAGCGCCGGCAACACGGGCGCCGCGGTCGCGGCTTCGACCTTGAACCTGGGCCTGCTTCCGGGCATCAAGCGCCCGGGCATCGCCATCAGCACGCCGACGCTTCACGGCATCTCGCTGTGCATGGACGTGGGCGCCAATCTCAATCCTTCCGCCGAAGAACTTTACCAGTACGCTCAGATGTCCGACGTCTATGCCCGCTACATCCACGGCAAAAAGCGTCCGGCCATCGGCCTCCTCAACATCGGCGAAGAAGAATCCAAGGGCACCGATACATTAAAGGAAGCTTACAAGCTCCTCCGCGATTCCGGCCTTAATTTCGTCGGCAACATCGAAGGCCGCGATTTCTTCACCGGCCGCGTGGACTGCATCATCTGCGACGGGTTCGTCGGCAACGTGGTGCTCAAGATGTGCGAAAGCATTCTCGAGACTTCCGTCGCCATGATTGCGCGCGAGCTCAAGAAAAATCCCGTGTCGCTTCTCGGCGCCTGGCTGTGCAAGCCGGCTCTCAGCGCCATCCGCCGCGAAACCAACTATGAAGAAGCCGGCGGCGCGCCTCTTCTCGGCGTCAACGGACCCGTCATCATCAGCCACGGCATTTCTTCGGCGAAAGCCATCCGCAACGCCATCCGAGTGGCGGGCGAGATGGTTTCAAACCAGCTCAATGACAGGATCGTCGAGCAGGTGTCAGGCCAGGGGCCGAGCGGCGCTTCCGCCAACCGCAGCGCCCATCCCGCGAGCGAAGGACTGCATTGATGTCTTCATCCTATCGGGCATGCATCCGCGGCCTGGGATTTTACGTTCCGGAAAAAGTTCTGACGAATTACGACCTCGAAAAAATGGTCGATACCACCGACGAGTGGATCCAGACTCGCACGGGGATTAAAGAGCGGCGCATTGCCGCCAAGAACACGCCCGCGAGCGAGCTCGGCGCCCACGCGGCGCAGGCCGCGCTGAAAGACGCGGGGATGTCCGCCGCGGACATCGATCTTATCCTCGTCGCCACGATCACGCCCGACATGTTTTTCCCTTCCACGGCCTGCTCCGTCCAGAACCGCATCGGCGCCAAATGCGGCGCGTTTGACCTTGCGGCCGCGTGCTCCGGATTTCCTTACGCGCTTTCCGTGGCCGAGGCCTACATCAAGGCCGGCCTTTACAAAAATGTGCTCGTGATCGGTTCCGAAGTGCTTTCCGGCTTCATCGACTGGAAAGACCGCTCGACGTGCGTCCTTTTCGGCGATGGCGCCGGCGCCGCGGTCGTGTGCCGCTCGGAACAGGAGGGGCACGGCATTCTCGCTTCGTATCTCGGCGCGGACGGTTCCCAGGGCGGCATCCTCCAGATTCCCGGCGGAGGTTCCGTGCATCCGCCTTGTCCGGAATCCCTCGAAGCCGGCCTTCATTTTCTGAAGATGGAAGGCTCGGAAGTTTTCAAAGTCGCGGTGCGCACCATGGAAGTCGCGGTGCGCGAGGTGCTCAAGCCGGAAGGGCTGAGCCTGGATGACGTGGATTGGCTCGTGCCGCATCAGGCCAACAGCCGCATTCTCCAGGCGGTTGCGGAACGGCTGAAATTTCCCGAAGAAAAAGTGGTGACGAATGTGGCGCGTTACGGCAATATGTCCAGCGCTTCCACGGTCGTGGCTTTGACGGAAGCCGTGCACGACGGAAAAATCAAAAAAGGCGATTACGTTGTGCTGGTCGCTTTCGGGGGCGGGCTCACGTGGGCTTCGACCCTGATTAAATGGTAGGCGAGGACATGACGTTCAGCGAAAAGATCGGATTTTTATTTCCCGGCCAGGGCGCCCAGTCCGTCGGCATGGGCAAAGACCTCCACGATGGTTTTCCCCAGGCTCGAAAAGTTTTCGAGCAGGCCGATGCGGTTCTCGGCTATTCGCTCCGCAAAATCTGTTTTGAAGGGCCGGAAGAGGAACTCACGCGCACCTTGTACGCACAGCCCGCGATTTACACGCACAGTTATGCCGCGCTGCTCGTGCTGCGCGAGAAGTATCCGGACCTCACGCCTTCTTTTGCCGCGGGGCTGAGCCTGGGTGAATTCAGCGCCCTGACCGCCGCGGGATCAATCGCCTTCGAAGACGGCTTGAAGCTGGTCCAGATCCGCGCCGAAGCCATGGAAGAAGCCGCGAAAAATCATCCTGGAACCATGGCCTCGATCCTGGGGCTTTCGCCCGCGGACTGCGAAGGCGTGGCGCGCGATGCCGGATGCGAAGTGGCCAACCTCAATTCGCCGGAACAGATCGTGCTGTCGGGCACCGCTGAAACCATTGAAAAGGCCTGCGCACTCGCGGAACAGCGGGGCGCCAAGCGCGCGCTTCGGCTGAAAGTCGGCGGCGCGTTTCATTCGTCGCTCATGGCCGACGCGCGGGAACGCCTCACGGTCGCTCTCAGAAGCACACCGATCCGTCCGCCGCACTGCGCCTTTATTCCGAATGCCAAGGCCGCCAAGGTTTCCGATCCCGAAGAAATCCGCGAGCTGCTTTCCCGCCAGCTGACCAGCCCGGTCCGCTGGGTGGAAACCATGCTTCGCGCCAAGGAAAGCGGGCTTACTCATTTTCTGGAAATCGGCCCCGGAAAAGTCCTCAAAGGCCTGGTTAAAAAATCTCATCCTGAATTTCAAATCTTTCCCTGCGGCACGGCCGCCGACCTCGAAAAACTGGAATCCGCGGGCAGCGCCGTGGAAACCAAGGATTCCTGACCCTGACGGAGAACCTCATGACCGAAGTTTTGAAAGACAAAGTCGCGATTGTCACCGGAGCCAGCCGCGGAATCGGCCAGGCCATTGCCGTGGCCATGGCCCAGCAAGGGGCGAAAGTGGTTTTGTCCGCATCTTCCGTGGACAATTTGACGGAGACGGAACAGCTGATCAAAGCGGCCGGACATGGCGCATGCATTTTGACGCAAGCTAATGTCAGCATTGGAGATGAAGTCAATGAGGTCGTAAAAATAGCGCTTGACACCTATGGAAAGATAGATATACTCGTCAACAACGCGGGGGCCACCAAGGATAATTTGCTCGCGTTAATGCCCGAGACTGATTGGGATTACGTTCTTTCTACGAATCTAAAAAGCGTTTTTTTATTTTGTAAAGCCTGCAGCCGTCCTATGGTCAAGCAGCGCTCCGGTTCGATCATCAACATTTCCTCGGTGGTTGGGATTACCGGAAACGCGGGACAGGCCAATTATGCAGCGTCTAAGGCAGCCATCATCGGTTTCACGAAGTCCGTCGCCAAAGAATTGGCGAAAAGAAACATTCGGGCGAATGCGATCGCTCCGGGGTTTATCAGGACTCGAATGACGGACCAGTTGCCAGCGAATGTGCAAGACAAAGTCAAAGAACAGATCGCGCTGGGACGTTTCGGAGAAGTTCAAGATATCGCCCAAGTAGCCGTATTTTTAGCGTCGGACGCCGCCAGTTACATGACAGGGCAAACCCTGGTTGTGGATGGCGGATTAGTGATCTAACACAGCAGCTTACCATCATCACCAAGGAGGAATAAATGGCTGTTCAGGACAAAATCACCGAAATCATCGTCGAGCAATTAGGCGTAAAGCCCGAAGAAGTTATCCCCGAAGCTTCCTTTGTTGATGATTTAGGCGCCGATTCCCTTGATACGGTGGAGCTGGTTATGGCTCTCGAAGAGGAATTTGGTATCGAGATCCCCGACGAAGATGCCGAGAAGATCCAGACTGTCGGCGATGCCATTCGTTACATCGAAGAGAAGTCTGCTCAGAAGTAAGATCATCCAATCTTAAGCCTGATCAACAACATTCCCACACTTTTCCCGTGAGCAAACGACGCGTGGTCGTTACCGGCTTAGGGATGATTACTCCCTTAGCCGTCAACGCCGAAAAAACCTGGCAGTCTTTTCTTAAAGGTGAGAGCGGCACAGGGCTGCTGACGCAGATCGACGCGTCAAAGTTCAACTCCAAAGTCGGAGCCGAGGTCAAAGGCTTCGATCCCGCGCTTTACTTCAAGCCGAAAGACATCCGCAAAACCGACCGGTTCGTCCAGTTTGCCGTGGCCAGCGCCAAGATGGCCATGGAAGACGCGGCGATTAAGGTGGAAGCGCTTGATCCGTACCGCATCGGCGTGCTCGTCGGTTCCGGCATCGGCGGACTTCGCGTCATCGAAGAACAGCACAAGGTGCTCCTCGAAAAAGGCGCGGACCGTGTTTCGCCCTTCCTTATTCCCATGCTCATCGTGAACATGGCTCCCGGGCAGATCTCGATTTCCCTCGGCCTCAAAGGCCCCAACAACTGCGTGGCCACCGCCTGCGCCACGGGTTCCAATGCCATCGGTGATGCGTTCAAGATCGTCCAGCGCGAGGAAGCGGACATCATGTTCGCCGGGGGCAGCGAATCCTGCATCACGCTGCTGGGTTTCGGCGGCTTTGATGCCATGAAGGCGCTCAGCACCCACAACGATGAACCGTCCATGGCTTCGCGGCCTTTCGACGCGACGCGAGATGGGTTCGTGATGGGTGAGGGGTGCGGCGTTCTGGTCCTGGAAGCGCTCGATCATGCCAAGAAGCGCGGAGCCAAAATCTATGCGGAAATCGTCGGTTACGGCATGACCTCCGACGCCAGCCACATTACGGCTCCCGATCCGACGGGCGAGGGCGCGGCGCGCTGCATGATCAACGCCATGAAAGACGCGGGGCTGAAACCTGCGGATGTCAGCTACATCAATGCGCACGGTACGTCCACACCGCTGAACGATAAAGTCGAAACGCTCGCAATCAAGAAAGCATTCGGCGAAGACGTGGCGCGCAAGGTCAAGATCAGCTCCACGAAGTCCATGACCGGGCATCTGCTCGGCGCGGCCGGCGGTGTCGAGGCCGCGGTTTGCTGTCTCGCGATCCGCGACCAGATCATTCCGCCGACGATTAACTACAGAAATCCGGACCCTGACTGCGATCTTGATTACGTTCCCAACCAAGCGCAGAAACACCCGGTGAAAGTTGCGATTTCAAACTCGCTTGGCTTCGGCGGACACAACGCTTGTGTTGCATTCAAAGCATTTGAAGAGTAGAATACCCGCGTTTCAAGTTCCATCCTCATCATTCCCAGTTTCTTTTTTTTCGGAGGCCTGAGTGCGTCTTAAGAAGCTCGAGCTTTTCGGTTTCAAGTCGTTCGCAGACCGCACCGAAGTCCACTTCCACAAAGGCGTCACCTGTGTCGTCGGCCCTAACGGCTGCGGCAAGAGCAACATCTCCGACTCCATCCGCTGGGTGCTCGGCGAACGCAGCGCGAAAATGCTGCGCGGCGCCAAAATGGAAGACGTCATTTTCGCAGGCACGGAATTCCGCAAGCCCGTCGCCTACGCCGAAGTCTCCCTGACAATCGACAACCAGGACCGCGGCCTTCCCATCGATTACAACGAAGTCACCATCACGCGCCGCCTCCACCGCTCCGGGGAGAGCGAGTACCTTATTAATAAGACCAACTGCCGCCTGAAAGACGTCCAGGACCTCATCCTCGATACGGGCATCGGCTCCAATTCCTACTCGATGATCGAGCAGGGCAGGATCGACTACATCCTCAACGCCGACGCCGACGAGCGCCGCTTCCTCATCGAAGAAGCCGCGGGCATTTCCAAATACAAGCTCAAAAAAGAAGAAGCCATCCGCAAGCTGGAGCGCACGGAACAGAACCTGCTGCGCATCCGCGACATCGTGGCCGAAGTGCAGCGCAACATTCAGTACGCCGAGCGCCAGGCCAAGCGCGCGCAGCGCTACCAGGAACAATTCGAAAAACTAAGGAACCTCGAAATCCGCCGCGCTTTTTTCGAGTTGGATCAGATCCGCGCGGAGCTCGCCGGACTCGGGGAGATGCGCCGCCAGCAGGAAGAGGAAATCCGCCTCATGGATGAAAAAATCACGGCTTGCCGGCGCGTGCAGGAAGAAATCACGTCGGCGCTGCGCGGCATCCTCGATCGCTTTTCCGCGGAGGAAGCGCGCCGTTACGGGCTCAAGGCCAAGATGGAGCAGAACGAGCAGCAGCTGCGCTTCCACCAGGAAAAGCGCGTGGAACTGGCGCTTCGCCGCGGAGAAATCCAGCAGGAGAAGTCCCAGATCCAGGAGCGGCTCCACAAAACCGCCGCGGAAATCACTGTGAAGCAGGGCGAAGCCGACGGCCTCGAAGCCGAACATCGCAGCGCGGAAGAAGGATTTTCCGTAGCGCGCCAGACCTTAAACGAAATCGAAGACCATCTCGAAGCGGCCAAGTCGCTTTTCGACGACATCAAAGCCCAGGCGCTCGAAGCGGCTTCCTCCGCCGTGAAGGTCCGCAACGAATACCACAAAGTTACGGCCTTCCTCGAGACCAGCGTCGAACAGAAAAAACGCCAGGAAGCGGGCGCGAACCGCTACCGCCTGGAAATGAACCAGTGGCAGGCGCGCAAGGACGACTGCGAACAATCTCTCCGCCACTTCGAGGGTTTGCTGGAACAGCTCTCGGAGCAAAAAGGGCGTTCGGAGCAGGAAGCGCAGTCGCTCCGGGACAAAATCCGGCAGACTTCGGAAGTGATCGAATCCATGGAGCGCTCGCTGCACGAGAAAGAAACGCGGCGTAATCTCTTGAAGGAAATCGACGCGGCCTCAGGGCTCAGCCGGGAAGCGATCCTGCAGGAGCTGAACGAAGAGGAGCGCGGTTATGTCCGGCATCTCCGCGATGTGCTTCACGTCGAATCCGGCTATGAGGTGGCGGTCGAAGCCGTTCTCGGCGAATTCGCTCACGCGCTCGTCACCGGCCGCCAGGATACGGCGGCACGTCTTCTCGGCCTGATGGCCGGCAAGAAAAGCGCTCCGGCGGGCCTGCTCGTGGCCGAAGAAAATACGGAACCTCCTTCCGCGCGGCTGGATTTTTTCACGGATCTTCCCGAAGCCGGAGGCGCGCTGCTTGACGTCGTGCGCATCGAAGAGGCCTGGAAGCCCCTGATCGAACCCTTTTTCTCCCGCGTCTACATCCTGAACTCTTTTGACCCGGCCCGTTTCCCGGAATTATTCGCACGCGCGCGCCAGGTTCAATTCGTGACCCGCGAAGGCCTGATCATCGGCCCGAACGGCCGCGTCTTTTTCCGGCAGGAACAGGCGACCGCGGAGCACAGCTTTTTCAAGCGCGGCAATGAGATCGAAGTGCTGGAAAGCGAAGTCAAATCCACGCAGGCTTCGCTCGAACAGTCGCAGGCCATCCTGGCGGAAGCCGCGGCCCAGTTTGCGAATGCCGAGGCCGAGCTCGAGAAGATCGAGAAGGAATTCGTCGACGCCAAGATCCAGAAGGAATCTTTCGAATCGCTCCGCAAGGGCATGCAGGAAAGGCTCGGCTCCTTTCAGCGCGAGCTGGACCTTTTCTCCTATGAGCAAAACGAGATTTTGACCCGCGAGGAAGAGGCTATTTCCCAGCGCACCCTGCTGGAAATCGAGATCATGCGCTGCGAAGAGCGGCAAAGGCAGGTCCGGTCCGAACAGGAAACCGTGCTGCGCGACATGGAGCGGATGGAAAAGTCCAAAAGCGCGGCGTTTGCTTCATTTTCCGACCACAAGGCCAAGCTCGACCATCTCGTGGAACGCCGCCGCTTCCTCGAAGAGGCCCTGGCCCTGCACCGCGAGCAGGAAAAGCGCGACCGCCAACGCGCGGAGTTTCTCGACGCGGAATCCGCGAGGATCCAGGAGCGGGAAGGCAAGCTGGACGAGGAAGACACGAAACTTCGCGAATCCCAGGCCGTGCTGCAGGACGAGTCCCGCGACTGCGATGTGAAGCTCGAGCTGATCCGCCAGGAAAAGGTTGCGGCCGAGGAAAAGATGAAGGCCGAGGAAGAGACGCTGCTGACGTTCCAGGACCGCAAACACGAGGCGGAGACCCGACTGCACAACGAAGAAATGAAAGTCATGGACCTGGGCTACCAGGAAAAGAATCTCCATGAAAAGATGCAGCAGAGCTACAAGATCGACTTGGCGACGCTCCAGGCCGCCGAGTATCCCATGACCGAGGCCGAGCGCCCGGAAATCGAAGGCACGATCGCGCAGCTGCGGGAAAAGATCGAGTCGATCGGCACGGTGAACCTTTTGGCGATCGAGGAATACGATGAGCTGAAGCAGCGCTTCGACTTCCTCATGGGCCAGCAAAAGGACTTGGAAGACGCGCGCGACGCGCTCATGGAAGCGATCCGCAAGATCAACCGCACGACCAAGGGGCTTTTTGAGACGACATTCCAGGAAGTCCAGAAAATGTTCGGCGAATACTACAAGACGCTTTTCCGCGGGGGCGAAGCCCAGCTCATTCTGGTCGACGAGGCCAATCCGCTGGAGTCCGGCGTGGACATCGTGGTCCGTCCTCCGGGCAAAAAGCTCCAGCACATCAGCCTTCTTTCCGGCGGTGAAAAGGCCATGACCGCGCTCGCGCTCATGTACGCGCTGTTCAAGATCAAGCCTTCGCCGTTTTGCGTGATGGACGAAGTCGACGCGCCTCTCGACGAAGCCAACATCGACCGCTTCCTTGCGGTCTTGAAGACCTTCATCACGACGTCCCAGTTCATCATCGTGACGCATAACCGCAAAACCATCGCGATGGGGGACACGCTTTACGGCGTGACCATGCAGGAAGCCGGCGTCTCCAGGATCGTCTCGGTGAAGGTCAATACGGACGCGGCGGACGAAGCTTTCGAAGAACCGGCTCAGGCTGCGGACGACAGGGGCGCGGCCCCCGTTGCCGAAGAGCCTCTCCCGTCTTGAACCTTCCCAACTACCTGACGCTTTTAAGAATCCTGCTTTGCCCCTTCTTTTTCACGTTCCTGGTTTCTTACGAGACGGGCAAAGAGCATTACCGCTGGCTCGCTCTGGGAGTTTTTGTTTTCGCAGCTTTTACGGACGCGCTGGACGGCTTCCTGGCGCGGTTTCGCCACGAGCAGACCGAGCTCGGACGCTTTTTGGATCCGCTCGCGGACAAGCTGCTGCTGCTCAGCGGATTTCTCGGGCTGCTGTTCGTGGGCGCGCTCCGGTATCAGCCGCCGCTTTGGGTGACGGTCGCGATCGTGTTCCGCGATATCGTCCTGATCGGCGGCTTTGTCGTGGTTTTTTTCGTGACCGGCACGTTCCGCGTGCAGCCCAACGTGCTGGGCAAAGTCACGACCGGTTGTCAGACGGCCACGCTCGTCGGCCTGCTTTTAGAATGGAAAGGGGCACTGCTCATCTGTTACGCAACGGCGGTGCTCAGTATTTTGTCGTGCCTGGCCTATCTTGGCCGGGACGTGAATCTCCTGCAGATCAAGAAGGATTGACATGACCTCTTTACAGACCGTTCTTTTCTTAGCCGCCGCGTATTTTCTCGGAAGCCTGCCCTTCGGGCTTTGGGTGGCGCGCCAGGTCCAGGGCATTGACATCCGCGAGCACGGCAGCAAAAACACAGGCGCGACGAACGTCTTCCGCGTCGTCGGCAAAAAGTGGGGATTCTTCGTGCTCTTTCTCGATGCGGCCAAAGGATTTGTCGCGGTGAACCTGCCGCGCTGGACCCTGGGCGCGGAGCTGTCCTACTCCTGGCTGGTGATGCTCGGCGTGGCCGCGATCCTCGGCCACAGCTTTTCCCTGTGGCTCGGTTTCAAAGGCGGAAAGGGCGTCGCCACTTCCCTCGGCGTTTTTATCGGCGTTTGTCCGGTGCCCGCGCTTCTGGCGTTCAGCCTTTGGATCCTGATTTTTTCGATCAGCCGCATCATCTCGGTCGCATCGCTTGCCGCCGCCGTCGTTTTTCCCATTGCCGTCGCACTCACGTGCCGGGGCAAACCGGGATTTCCGGCCTTGCAGAGCGTGAGCCTGCTGCTCACGGTCTTCATCTTTTACACGCACCGGGCCAACATCGGACGCCTCAAGCGCGGCGAGGAAAAGCGCCTGATCTGATCGAGCTCGTCCGGCCCGGAAGCCGGGCAAGAACGCAATGAACCCTCCAAAAAATCGAAGATTTTCCGCAATCTCGGGTAGAATCACGCGCCTGTCTTTCAAAAGCCGACTCTGACCCAAGGAGAAGGCCAATGTCATCCGTCAATCCTCCCGTTTTTACGCTCGTCAAAAACCACTGGGAAAAAATCGGCTTTGCCGTTCACGACTATGGCGGCCACCGCATCGTCGACATGCGCGTCTGGACCCGCCGGAAAGGCGGAAGCGGTTTTCTTCCCACCCGAAAGGGGATTTGCATTCCCCTAAACCAACTGAAGGCTTTCCGTGAAGGATTGGAACTGCTTGCCAAGACAGTAGAAACGGCTTTGCCCGGGGAGAGTAATACATACCGGCGCGACGCCGGAAATGCCGTCCATTAAGTGCTTTACAGGTTATATCTAACCCGCTAAAATACCACGAGTTGCGTCGGTTTTTATTCCTATCTGCCTCGCACCTCCAAATCTGAGTCAAGGAGAACTGAAAATGGCCAAAAAATCCGAAGCTGAAACCAAGGGCAAGTCGGAGCTCGATCGGACCCAAGAAAATCTGAAGAAGATCACGCAGGAAAAGCAGAAAGCGCTCGACCTCACGCTTTTGCAGATCGAAAAGCAGTTCGGCAAGGGTTCCATCATGAAGATGGGCGTGAACACAAAGGCCAATGTGGAAAGCCTCCCGACGGGCGCCTTGACGCTCGATCTTGCCACCGGCATCGGCGGCGTTCCGCGCGGCCGCGTGGTGGAGATTTACGGCCCGGAATCCAGCGGTAAGACGACGCTCACGCTCAGCATCATCTCGCGCGTGCAGGCGACAGGCGGCGTCGCGGCTTTTATCGACGCCGAACATGCGCTTGACCCGACGTATGCCCAGAAGATCGGCGTGAAACTGGACGACCTCCTTATTTCGCAGCCGGATTCCGGCGAACAGGCGCTGCAGATCGCCGAGATGCTCGTGCGTTCGAACGCGGTGGACCTCATCGTCATCGACTCCGTGGCCGCCCTTGTTCCGCGGGCGGAAATCGAAGGCGAGATGGGCGATTCTCACATGGGATTGCAAGCGCGCCTCATGTCGCAGGCGCTTCGCAAACTTACCGGCATTATCAGCCGCTCGAAAACCTCGATGATTTTCATCAACCAGGTCCGCGATAAAATCGGCGTGATGTTCGGCAATCCGGAAACCACGCCTGGCGGCAAGGCGCTGAAGTTCTATGCCTCCATGCGCCTGGACATCCGCAGGATCGCGACCCTGAAAAAAGGAGAAGACGCGATCGGTAACCGGGTGAAGGTGAAGGTCGTGAAGAACAAAGTCGCGGCGCCGTTCAAGACCGCGGAATTCGACATCCTGTTTGATGAAGGCATTTCGCGGTCGTCGAGCATCCTGGATCTCGCGGTGAACCAGCAAGTCATCGAGAAGTCCGGGGCCTGGATGCTGTACAACCAGGAAAAACTCGGCAACGGACGCGACGCGGCGCGCCTTTTCTTGAAAGAAAATCCGACCCTGCTCGAGGAAATCGAAAACAAGGTCCGGGAAAAAATGCTGAGCGGAAACGCGGTCCTGGCCGCGGCGCCCGCCTCGGACGAATAGCAGTAGGACGACGGTCCCGGGTCATTTCCGGTCCTTCACCATTCCTGCAGCATGCAGACAAATTCACGAGAAAACGAGGCGTTCGTTTATTCCCTGAAGCTGCTGGGAATCAGCGCCCGGAGCCGCAAGGTCCTGGGTGAAAAGCTCGAGGCGAAGGGATTTCCGTCCGCAGTGGTGGAGTCGACGCTCGCGAGGCTGGAAAAAACCGGCTTCCTGGACGACAAGACTCTGGCGGCGGGCCTCGTAAACCGGTACAGCGTTTCGACGCCTTCCGGACGCCGGCGCATTGATTTCGAGATGAAGCGCCGCGGCGTGCCGGCGGAAATCCGGCGGGAAGCCCTGGAAAGCCTCACGGCGGAACAGGAGCGGGAATCTGCTCTTGAGCTGGCGAGGCTCAAATGGCAGCGCCTCGGGCGCGTGGAGCCGCAGGCGCGCAGGAAAAGAGTTTACGATTTTTTGCTCCGCCGCGGTTTCGATCATGGGACCGCGCGCCACGCGTTGGCGGAATTGAAGGCGGGCGATCAAGAGGAATTCAATGAAGACTGACGAGATCCGGACATCTTATCTGGAGTTTTTCCAAAAGAAGGCGCACCGCTACGTCTCGAGCGATTCTCTCGTGCCGCAGAACGATCCTACGCTGCTGTTCACGGGCGCGGGCATGAATCAGTTCAAGGACTACTTCCTGGGCCTGAAGAAAGACATGACCCGCGCCACAAGCTCTCAGAAATGCCTGCGCACCGGCGACCTCGAAGAAGTCGGCAAGACCGCGTACCATCATTCTTTTTTCGAGATGCTTGGGAATTTCTCGTTCGGGGATTACTTCAAGGCCGAGGCCATTGCCTGGGCCTGGGAATATCTCACGCAGGTGCTCAAAATTCCGGTATCACGGCTCCGCATTACCGTGCATGAGACGGACGACGAAGCCTACAACATCTGGAAGAACACGATCAAAATCCGTCCCGACTGGCTTTATAAGATGGGGGACAAATCCAATTTTTGGCCTGCGAACGCGCCAAAGGATGGGCCGAACGGCCCCTGCGGCCCGTGCTCAGAAATTTATTTCGATCAGGACCCTTCGCAGGGCGAAGGCGGCCACATCGAAGACAAGCGCTTCGCCGAAATCTGGAACCTGGTTTTCACCCAGTACGACCGCCAGGACGGCGGCAAGCTCGTGCCGCTCGCGCAAAAGAACATCGACACGGGCATGGGCCTCGAGCGCCTGGCCTGCGTGCTGCAGGGCAAGAGCACGAACTACGAGACGGACAATTTTCAGAAAATCAACGCGGCTGTCGCCCGCGAATTGAAAATCAAGCAGACCCCGGAAAATGCCACGCGTATCTACGCGGTCAGCGATCATGCGCGCGCGGTGGTTTTTTCCATCGGCGACGGCGTCATTCCCTCGAACGACGGCCGCGGCTACGTGATCCGCAAGCTCATCCGGCGAGCGCTGTGGCACGGTTATGAAGCCACGCAGGGCGGCCTCGAGAAACCTTTCCTGTATGCGGTCGTGGACGACATTTGCGCGGTGATGGGCAAGGTCTACCCGGAAATCGTGGAAAACAAACAAAGCATCGTGACTTCGCTGAAGGGCGAAGAAGAGCGTTTCCTCGTCACGCTGGAGCGCGGTTTGGACAAGCTGCACGACTATATCAGCAATCCTCCGAAAGGCGTCCACGGAAAACTGGACGCTGCTTTTGCATTCGAGCTTTACGACACTTACGGCTTTCCCTATGAGTTGACGCGCAAAATCGCCTCGGAAAAAGGCTGGGACGTGGACGAGAAGGGATTCGAGCGCTTGATGGAGGAGCAGCGCAAGCGCGCCAAAGATGCGACGAAAATCTCCGGCGCGATTTTTACGGTCTCGGATCTCGAAAAAAAAATCTCCGGCCTTGCGGCCACGCGTTTTCTCGGTTACGAGTCGCTCGAAAGCAAGGCCCGTGTGCTGTTCGCTGAAGTCCGCGGCGGCGAAGGCGTGGCCGTCTTGGACCAGACGCCTTTTTATGCGGAGAGCGGCGGCCAGGTCGGGGACTGGGGCGTGCTCGAAGGCCGTGGATTCCGCGGCGAAGTGACGGACACCGTCAAAAAAGACCAGCTGTTCATCCACCACTTCAAGGTCCTGTCCGGGACGCTCAAAATCGGCGACGAGGTCACGGCCAAGATCGATGCCAAGCGCCGTGATTCCATCATGCGCAATCACACGGCCACGCACCTGCTGCATGCGGCCCTGCGGAAGCTTCTCGGCACGCAGGTTCGCCAGCTCGGCTCCCTGGTGGCGCCGGACAGGCTGCGTTTCGATTATTCGTATTCCCAGGCGCTCAGCGACGAGCAAGTCCGCGCCATCGAAGATGCCGTCAACGAGCAGATCCTGCTCGACGCGGACGTGACCAAAGAAGAAAAATCCATTGAGCTGGCCAAGGCCGACGGCGCCATTGCGTTCTTCGGCGAGAAGTACGGCGACCGCGTCCGCGTGGTGACCGTGCCGGACTTCAGCAAGGAATTCTGCGGGGGCACGCATTGCCACAGCACCGGCCAGATCGGCAGCTTTTACATCGTGAGCGACAGTTCGATCGCAAGCGGCACGCGGCGCATCGAAGCCGTGACCGGCAGCGGCGCGGTCCTGTACGCGCGAAATCTTCGCGGCGAAATCGGTAAGCTCGCGGAACTTTTCAAGACTTCGCCTTCCGGCGTGGCCGATCGTGTCGTGAAGCTGCAGGAATCGGTCAAGAAGCTGGAAAAGGAGAAACGGCAGGGCGTGACCGCAACGGCCGACCCGAAGAACATCCTTTCGTCGGCGCTTGCGGCCGGCAAGATCCGCTTTGCTTCATACCGTCTGGGACAGGGCGCGGAAGTCGAGGATTTGCGCCGCTTGTCCGATGCCATTCGTTCCATGAGCGAGAAAACGGTTTATTTCCTCGGCACGGAAAACGAGGAGAAAATTCATTACGTGATCGGGCTCAGCCCGGATTTGGGCAAGAGCAGCCTGGACGCGCGGGAAGCCATGAAAGCGCTTTCGAACCTTCTGAACGGCAGCGGCGGCGGGCGCAAGGAGCTTGTTCAGGGCGGCGCAAAAAACGAAGGTCAATTTCAAAACCGCTGGAACGACATCGTGGAAAATGCGGTGCGTTATCTGAAAGAAGCTGAGGTCTGACATGCAGGTCCTTCCCTGGGACAAACAAACGCAAAAGAAAATCTGCCGCGATTTCGGCTCGGCTTTTGATTCGAAGATCTTCAAGAAGGTAAGCCGCATCCTTTCCGAGGTCCGCGCGCGCGGTGACGTCGCGATCCGGCGCTACACGCGGGAGTTCGACGGGCTTGATCTGCCCTTGAAAAGAATCGCCGTGAGCCAGGGCGACATCAACGCGGCCTTCGAAAAAATCCAGGTCAAATTCGTGCCGCTGCTCCAGCAGATCACGGCGAACGTGGAAGAGTATTACAAAAAGGAATTAAGGCAGTCGTTCGAAATCCACGGCAAGGACGGCATCCACCTCGCCAAGCGCTACCAGCCTCTGGAGCGCGTGGGTATTTATATTCCCGGAGGCACGGCGCCGCTGGTCTCGACGGTTTACATGACCGTGATCCCGGCCAAAGTCGCAGGGGTCAAAGAGATCGTCATCGCCACGCCGCCCAACCGCGACACCGGCGAGATCAATCCGAACATCCTGGCCGTCGCTAACCTTCTCGGTGTCAACGAAATCTACCGCGTCGGAGGCGCGCAGGCCATCGGCGCGCTTGCTTTCGGCACGCGCACCATCAAGAAGGTGGACAAGATCGCGGGCCCAGGCAACATGTTCGTGACCGAGGCTAAGCGCCAGGTTTACGGTTTCGTCGATATCGACATGGTGGCGGGTCCGAGCGAAGTGGCCATCATCGCGGACAACTCCGCGGACGCGGATTACGTGACCTGCGATTTGCTGGCCCAGGCTGAGCATCACGGCGGCATGCCCTATCTTGTGACGCCGTCCAAGAAATTGATCGAGGCGATCCGCAAGCGCGTTGATACCGGCTATATCATTCAGGTCAAATCGCTGCAGGAAGCCTGCGAAGTGGCCAACGAGATTGCCCCGGAGCACCTCCAGCTCATGACGGAAGAACCGGAAAAGCTCATGAAGCTGATCAAGAGCGCCGGCGCTATTTTTGTGGGGCCGTATTCTCCCGCGGTCGTGGGGGATTACATCGCGGGTCCGAGCCACGTGCTTCCCACGGGCGGCACGGCGCGCTATTTTTCCCCGCTCAGCGCCTCGACTTTCATCAAGAGTTCCCACGTGATTTCGTATACCAAGGAAGCGCTGGCCAAGGCGCGCGAACATGTCCAGCTTTTGACGGACATGGAAGGGCTCGTGCTGCACCGGATTTCCCTCGAAGCGCGCTTCATCAAAAAAGACGCGGCCGAAGCGGCGGCGCCTTCAGCCACGGCTTCTTCATGAAAACGAACAGGAGCGAAAGATGAAATCCAAACGCGCGGCGAGTGTCCACAGAAAGACTTCGGAAACCGACATCCAGATGAAACTGGGGGTGGACGGCACCGGGGTCTCCAAGATCACGACGGGAATTCCATTCGTGGACCACATGCTCACGCTTTTTTCCAAGCACGGCCTCTTTGACCTCGAGGTCAAGGCCAAGGGCGACCTCGAAGTGGACATTCACCACACGAATGAAGACACAGGCATTACGCTGGGGCAGGCCTTGACTAAGGCGCTCGGCGACAAAAAGGGGATCAAGCGGTACGGGTTCTTCACGGTTCCCATGGACGAGGCCCTGGTCCAGGTGACACTCGACATTTCAGGGCGTCCGTCGCTGCATGTCCGCAAGAACCGGGACGTCCAGTTTTCCCGCCTCGAAAATTATTCCTTCCATGATTCCATGGAATTCATGAAGGCCTTTTGCCAGCACGCGGGCATCAACATGCACGTCGAGGTGATCGCCGGCAAAGACTCGCATCACATCATCGAAGGCACGTTCAAGGCCATGGCGCGCGCGCTGGATGCCGCCACGCAGATCGATCCGCGCGTCAAAGGCATTCCGTCAACCAAGGGTTCCCTGTAGCCGGAGTCTTATGATTGCCATTGTCGATTACGGTATGGGCAATTTACGGAGCGTTTCCAAGGCCCTGGAGCACCTGGGCGCCAAGGTTTCCGTGACATCTTCGCCCCGCGACATCTTGAAGGCTGACAAGGTCGTGCTGCCCGGCGTCGGCGCGTTCGGCGACGCGGTCGAAGGATTGAAGACAAACGCGCTTCTTGATCCGCTGCGCGAATACATCAAGCTCGGCAAGCCCTTCCTCGGCATCTGCCTCGGGCTCCAGCTCCTATTCCACGAAAGCGAAGAAAGCCCTTCCATCACCGGGCTCGACGTCTACTCGGGCAAAGTGCAGGGATTCCGTTCCCGCGGGGTGAAAGTCCCACACATGGGCTGGAACCAAATCCACAAAAATACGGACCATCCGCTGCTGCGCAACATTCCCGATGAGAGTTATTTCTACTTCGTGCACTCGTTTTACGCCGCGCCGCAAGACGCTTCCGTGACCGCGGCCACGTGCGAGTACGGCCAGGAAAAGTTCGCGGTGGCCGTGGGGAAAGATCACGTCTTCGCCACGCAATTCCATCCCGAAAAAAGCCAGAAGGCAGGGCTTAACCTGCTCCAGAATTTCGTGAAGTGGTAGCATGAACATTTATCCCGCCATCGATCTCTACCAGGGCAAGGTCGTGCGCCTTTCTCGCGGCGATTTCCAGGCCGAGACCGTCTACTCCAACGATCCCGCGGCGCAGGCCCGTGACTGGGAGAACCAGGGCAGCCAATGGATCCACGTCGTGGACCTGGAAGGCGCCAAGACGGGTGAACTGCGCAACTTCGCGTCGCTTGTCGCCATCCGCAAAAACGTGCGCTGCAAGATTCAATTTGGCGGCGGCCTTCGCGACATCAAGCACGTGGAATGCGTCCTGAATGAGGGGATCGACCGTATCGTCGTCGGCACGAAGGCGCTGGATGACGCTTTCTTCACGAACCTTCTCGACCGTTTCGGCTCCCGGGTCGCGGTGAGCCTTGATACGAGGGAAGGACGGGTCCAAACCGAAGGCTGGCTGAAGGAAAGCGGGCAGACGATCCAGCGGGTTCTCGAAAAATTAAATAAATCTGCTTTGGAAACCGTGATCTATACCGATATAAGTAAGGACGGAATGCTTCAAGGTCCGAATCTCGAAGGATTGCGGAAGGTTTTGAGCTGGTCGCGTGCGAAGGTGATTTTATCCGGAGGCGTATCCACTCTTGAAGACATTGAGAAGTGTTCTCAAATTTCCGAAAAAAACTTCGAAGGCGTCATCGTCGGTAAGGCGCTTTATGAAAAACGTTTTGAACTGCGGACGGCCCTTTCCCATTATGCACCACCGGAAAACCCTGTGTCATGAGTGAGTTGGTCAGTGCCTATCTGAGGGTAATATGGGAAGAACGTTTCTGGTCCTGGTCCGTGGTGGGAATTCTTTACATTATCGCCGCCTTTACCGTCCGCGGGTGGTTTTTGAACGGCCTGATCAGCAGCGCGCGTGCCCTCAAGTCGAAGCATTATCATGAAATCAAGCAGGCCTACCTGCGCCGCTCGCTGCCGGGCTGGCTTTTCTTTTTTCTCCCCTTGATCATCTTCACGTTTGTGTGGAATCAGACCACCGGAACCGCAATCCCGGGAAAGTACCTGGCCGCGGTGATCCTGGGCATTGTCAGCTTCATTGCCGCGATCCTGTCCCACGTGCGGGCGTTTGCCGAAGCGAGCCTTTCCGTTCTCGCGGACTTGCTTCAGGAAAGCGAAAAGCATTCCTCTTTGAAAGACTACTGATTCCGCTCCCGGAACCTTATGCTGGCAAAACGGATTATCCCATGTCTTGATGTCAAAGAAGGACGCGTCGTCAAAGGCGTCAATTTCGTCAACCTTACCGATGCCGGCGATCCCGTTTCTATTGCCAAAGCCTATGACGATGCGGGCGCGGACGAGCTGGTCTTCCTGGACATCACAGCGTCCCATGAAAAACGCCCCATCATGCTCCGTGTGGTGGAGTCCGTCGCTGAAACAATCATGATTCCCTTCACGGTGGGAGGCGGCATCAAAGAGCTTTCGGATATCCGTGAGCTTTTGAAAGCCGGCTGCGATAAAGTTTCCCTCAATACGAGCGCCATCGAAAATCCCGATTTGATCCGCGCGGCGAGCCGCCGTTTTGGAAGCCAATGCATTGTGCTGGCCATCGATGCGAAAAAGCAACCCGACGGGACCTGGCGCGTCTATACCCACGGCGGGCGCAAGCCTACGGATTTGAACGCGGTCGACTGGGCGCGCGAGGGGGAAAGGCGCGGCGCGGGAGAGATTCTCCTGACCAGCATGGACCGCGACGGCACCAAACAGGGCTATGATCTGGAATTGACACGTCAGGTTTCGGAAGCCGTGCGTGTTCCCGTGATTGCGTCGGGTGGCGTGGGATCCTTAGAGCATTTCGTCGATGGATTCCAAAAGGGTAAGGCCGACGCCTGTCTTGCCGCTTCGGTCTTCCATTTCGGCGAACTCCGCATCGCAGACGTGAAAGCTTATCTCCAGAAACGCGGTGTCCCCGTAAGACCTGCCTAGTGCTCTTCGAGATGTAACTTCTTGACACAGTCTAAGCTTGTGGCATACTGGTGGGTCAACAACCTATTATATAAAGGAGTTTGTCATGCTGAATTTCAAGTATAACGCCGACGGCTTGATGCCGGTCATTATCCAGGACCAAGATAACGGAGAAGTGCTCATGCTCGCCTACATGGACAAGGTGGCGGTGGAGCGCACCCTGAAAGAAAAGAAAACGGTCTTTTATTCCCGTTCCCGCAATAAATATTGGGTGAAAGGCGAAAGCTCGGGCCATACCCAGGACGTCAAACAAGTTTTGACCGATTGCGATCAGGACACGCTCCTTGTGAAAGTGAAACAGCACGGCGGCGCCTGCCACCTGGGTTACCGGACTTGCTTTGTGCATGAGATCGACTCGAACGGCGACGTGACGCGCGTGACGCAGGACAAGATGTTCGACCCGGACAATGTCTACAAATCATGATCTCACCTGATTTGAAAACATTTTCGCGCCTCGCGCGAAAAGGAGGCTGGGTCGCT
This sequence comes from Verrucomicrobiia bacterium, assembly GCA_035495615.1. Classification (NCBI taxonomy): domain Bacteria; kingdom Pseudomonadati; phylum Verrucomicrobiota; class Verrucomicrobiia; species Verrucomicrobiia bacterium. The sequence goes on from DATJFP010000083.1 coordinate 63,450, forward strand.
GTCACGGGGACCATCCTCGCGGATCTCGAGACGCCGGTTTCGAGTTTTTTGAAAGTCGCGCACGGCCTTCCCAATGCCTTTCTCCTGGAGTCCGCGGAACAGGCCGAGCACATCGGCCGTTATTCCATCCTCGGCGTTTCACCTCCGGTGGTTCTGACACAGGACAGCCGCGGCAAGGCCTTCCGCTTCGAAGGCAGCAAAAAAAAACCGCTGCCCGCAGGGGTGGAGCTCACCGAAGTGATGGCCCGCGAAATCCGCGAATTTCGTCTCGCCAATCCCGAAGAGCTCAGCGGATTCAGCGGCGGGTGGGTCGGTTTCCTCGCGTATGAAAACGTGGAGCGCTTCGAAGACATTCGGCTGAATCGCTTGCCGGGGCCGGACATGCCGCAGGGCGTTTTTTTTCTCTGCCGCGATTTCCTGGTGTTCGATCATTTCCGGAAGCAGCTGAAGATCGTGGTCATGGCGCCCACGCGGGGCAAAGGCGCCGCTGGCCAATACCGTAAGGCCGTGGCCAAAATCCGTGCGATCGCCGCGCAGCTGCAAAAGCCGCTCAAAATCAAGCCTTCACGGGGCGCCAAAAAATGGTCCGTCAAAACGAACATGACCCAGGCCCAGTTTGAGGCCAAGGTCAAGCGCGCCAAGGAATACATCCGCGCCGGAGACTGCATCCAGATCGTCCTTTCCCAACGTTTCACGCTGCCTGGTGTGCCGGATGATTTTCAGGTTTACCGGGCCTTGCGCTCGATCAATCCGTCTCCGTACATGTTTTATTTCCGCTGCGGCGATCTGCGCCTTGTCGGGACTTCGCCGGAACTGCTCGTCAAAAAAACGGGCACGGTTGCGGAAGTGCGTCCTATTGCGGGGACACGGCCGCGCGGCGCCACGCCGGAAGAGGATTTGCGGCATGAAGACAATCTCAAACGCTCTTCGAAAGAATTGGCCGAGCACCTGATGCTCGTGGATTTGGGCCGCAACGATCTGGGCCGCGTCTGCCAGTATGATTCGATCCGTGTACAGAATTTCGCGCGCATCGAGCGCTATTCGCACGTGATGCACCTCGTAAGCGACGTGACCGGCAAGCTCAAGAAGGGGAAGACGGCCTTCGATCTTTTGAAAGCGACGTTTCCCGCGGGCACGGTCTCCGGCGCGCCGAAAATCCGGGCCATGCAGATCATCAATGAGCTGGAGCCCGAAAAGCGCGGGCCGTACGCGGGATGCCTTGGCTATTTCGGATTCAACCAGGACATGGACATGTGTATCACGATCCGGACGCTGATGGTTTACAAAAACAAGATCTACCTTCAGGCGGGCGCGGGCATCGTCAAAGACTCGATCCCGTCGCGGGAATATCAGGAAACCGTCAACAAGGCGCGGGCCCTGATGAAGGCGCTGCAAGAACATGGGGACATCTGATGCTTCTGGTCATCGATAATTACGATTCGTTTACCTACAACCTGGTCCAGTATTTCGGGGAGCTGAAAGCTGCGCCGGAGGTCTGGAGGAACGACAAAATCACGTTGGCGCAGATCCGGAAGATGAAGCCCGACCAGATCGTGATCTCGCCGGGGCCGTGCACGCCGCTCGAAGCGGGCATTTCCAACGACGTGATCCGCGAATTTTCGGGCAAGGTGCCTTTGCTAGGCGTGTGTCTCGGGCACCAATGCATCGGCCATGTGTTCGGCGGCAAGGTGATCCGGGCCAAGCAAATCATGCACGGCAAAATCTCGAAGATCCGTCACAAGCAGGCCGGCATTTTTAAGGGCATTCCGGACGGCTTTGCCGCGACGCGCTATCATTCGCTTCTGGTCGAGAAGCAATCTTTTCCCAAAGTCCTGGAAATTACGGCCTGGACCGACCAGGGGGAAGTGATGGGCCTGCGCCACAGGACGTATCCCGTTTGGGGCGTCCAGTTTCATCCGGAATCTATTCTGACTACTTCAGGAAAGGACATCCTGCGCAATTTCTTGAAGCTGTCCAGCGAGTTCCGGCGAAAGCGCTGAGTCATGGATTTTGAGCCTGTTCTCGAAAAACTTTTACGGCAGGAAGCGCTGACCGAAGGCGAGTCCTTCGGCGCGTTTGTCGGACTCTTTAAAGGAAGCCTTTCGCCCGCACAGTCGAAAGCCCTGCTTTTGCTTTTGGCCCGCAAAGGGGAGACGCGGGACGAGCTGCAGGGATGCGTGCGCGCTTTGAGAAAGCTGGAGCCGCCGCGCCGCGTTCGCATTGCCGGACTCCTCGATACGTGCGGCACGGGCGGCGACGGCAGCCGTTCGATCAACGTATCCACGCTCGCGGCTTTTGTGATCGCGGGCGCGGGCGGGAAAGTTGCGAAACACGGCAACCGGGCCATTACGTCGGCTTGCGGCAGTTCCGACCTGATGGAATGGCTGGGCGTCAAGCTGGAGGCGCCGCCGGAAGTCATGATCCGGGCGCTGCGGCGGTCCGGCCTGGGCTATTTTCACGCGCCTTATTATCATCCGGTATTTTCGCGGGCGCAGGCGCTGCGCAAGAAGCTCAAAGTGCGGACGTTATTCAATCTGCTGGGACCGCTCATGAATCCGCTGGAAGTCGAGGGACAGGTCATCGGCGTCTCGCGTCCGGAATTCATCGCGCCTTTTGCCCACGTGCTGCGAAAGCGCGGGGTGCGCTGCGCGATGGTTTGCCACAGCGCGGACGGCCTCGACGAGATCTCGACGGGGGCTCCGACGGATTACGTCTTGATCCGCGGGGAAAAAACCGCGGCGGGCCGGATCAATCCCCGGAAGCTGGGGCTGCGCCGTTATCCGCGCCAAGCTTTCATCACCCGGAGCGCGGCAGCGAGCCGCAAAGCGGCTTTGGGAATTTTGACCGGCAAAGTAAAGGGCGCTATGAAGGACATCGTCGTGCTGAATGCCGCGGCCGGGATTTGGATCGCGGGGCTGGCGCCGGACCTGAACGCCGGGATGGAAGCCGCGCGTGAGTCCCTGGAGGCCGGCCGGGCCTATGAGGTTCTGATAAAATTAAAGAAGATGACCCGATCAAGGAGTTTCGCGTGATTTTGAACGAAATCATCACGAGAAAAAAGAAAGATCTGGAAGAATTGAAACGGCGCTTTCCCATGCACCGGCTGCGCAGCGCGGTCGAACATGCCAAGCGTCCGGGCAGCCGTCCGTTTCTCAAATCCCTTTCCGGCAGCAAGAAAATCAATTTGATCTGCGAAATCAAGAAGGCCTCGCCGTCGGAAGGCGTGCTGCGGGAAGATTTCCAGCCGCTCAGGATCGCGGCGCTTTACGAGCATGCGGGCGCGGCCGCTATTTCCGTCCTGACCGAGCCTTATTTCTTCAAGGGCCGGCCGAGCTATCTCAAGACGATACGGCAGGTGACTTCCATTCCGCTGCTGCGCAAAGATTTCCTTTTCGAAAGCTACCAGATTTACGAAACGGCCCTTCTCGAAGCCGACTCGTTTCTTTTGATCTCGTCGCTTCTCACGGAAGAAGAATTGAAAGACCTGATCGAGCTGGGCCGGGAATTGGACATGGAAGCGCTCGTGGAAACGCACAGCGACGAGGATTTGACCAAGGCCTTGAATGCGGGCGCCAAAATCGTGGGCATCAACAACCGCAACCTGAAGACGCTGCAGGTCGACGTGAACCGGGCCAAGCAGCTCCTGCCGCACATCCCCAAAGGCGTGGTCAAGGTCGTGGAAAGCGGGCTTTCCTCGCATGAAGAAATCCTGACGTACCGGAGCCTCGGGGCCGATGCCTTTCTCGTCGGCACTTCGATCATGAAATCGCCCGACATGGTGGGCACGATCGAGTCGTTTCTCGGCACGGACAAAAAATTCCGTAAATTGGAAGGGGCGTCATGACCAAAGTCAAAATCTGCGGCAATACCAACGCGGAAGACGTGAAACGCGCGATCGATCTGGGCGCGGATTACCTCGGCTTTATCTTCACGGAGAGCAAACGGAAAATCGACGAGGCCGCGGCCCAGGACATCATGCGCGCCTTTCCCGAGTATCCGAGTTTCGTCGGGGTTTTCTCCAATCAGCCCAAAGAATTCGTGGAGACGCTTGCGCGCCGTCTGGGCCTCCGATTCCTGCAGTTTCACGGGGATGAAACCGCGCTTTACTGCCAGCATTTCATGGACGAGGGGTTTGAAGTCATCAAGACGTTCCGGGTCAAGGACGCCATGAGCCTCAAACGGATCGACGAGTACAACGTCAGCGCATTTTTGTTCGATACGTTTTCGAACACGGAAAAAGGCGGCACGGGCAAAACCTTTGATTGGAATCTGATCGGGGACCGCGCTTACCTGCTCGACAAGCTGTTTCTCGCGGGCGGCCTGAATGTGGACAATCTCCGCGAGGCCATTCAAAAAGTAAAGCCTTTCGCCGTTGACGTGGCCAGCGGCGTCGAATCCGCTCCGGGCAAAAAAGACCCGCAGCTGCTCGAACGCTTCATCAAGATCGCCAAGGAAGGGCAGAAAAAAGATGTCCGAAAGAGCCCACTTCCTACGTAAAATCCTCAGCCGGCTGGATCGCGTAGACAAAAAAGCGATCGAGGCCTTCGTCAGCAGCCTGTTCGAAGAAAATCAGGCTTACCTGGAAATGCTGGACCGCATTCCGGCGGGCGTGATGCGCGCGGCGCCGGACGGGACGCTTCTCTATGTCAACGAGGCCGCTGCAATTTGGACGGGGCTTCCCGGCCCTCTTTACCCGCCGCGGCAGGCCTCCCTCAAAGAAGTTCAAGACGACAAGCTGCGCCAGGTCCTGGAAAACGCCGCGGCATCGCCCAAACGCAAGAGCGTGGAAGAAGTCCGCGTCCTCGAGCCCAAGGAAATCGAATTGCGGGTCTTTTCCTGGCCGTTCGAAAAAATTCCTGCGGGGCAAAGCCTGATCGTCCTGGTGAACATCACGCCGGAAAAAATCCACGAATCGGCAAAACAGCATTTGCTGCGGAACGATGCGCTTCTGCGTCTTGGGGCGGGGATTGCCCACGAGATCGGTAATCCACTCAACGCCATTGACATTCATCTGACCTTAATGCTCAAAGAAGCGGAGAAACTGCCGGGAGCGGTGCAGAAGAATTTTTTGCGGACCCTCCAGGTGCTCCAATCGGAAACCCGGCGCCTGGATGGCATCGTCCGCAACTTTCTCAAGGCCGTCCGCCGTCCGGTGTCGCGTTTCCGTCCGGAAGATCTCAACCAGATCATCCAGGAGGCCGTCGACTTTTTTACCCCGGAGCTTCATGAAAAAAAAATGACGATCTCTTTCCAGCCCGACCGCGCTCTCGGGGCTTTTTTCCTCGACCGCAGCAGGATGAGAGAAGTCTTCGACAACCTGATCAAGAACGCCATGGAAGCCATGCCCAAAGGCGGGAATGTTTCCATCTCGGTCACGCATAAAGGCAAGCTCGCCATGGTCCGCATCCGCGATCAGGGTATGGGGATCAGCGACCGGGATTTGCCGCATATATTCGAGGCGTACTACACGACCAAAAAAGAAGGCTCCGGACTCGGTCTCATGGTGGTCTATAACATCATCGCGGAACACGGCGGCCGCATCGAAGTCGAAACCAAGCCTGGGAAGGGCACGACGTTCGCGATCCTGCTGCCGATTCGCAACCCCCGTCTGCAATTGCCCGGCATTCCGGCGGCAGAACATCCCAAACGTTGAAGGTGACGCATGTCGCTCTATGCCAAAATCCTGATTGTTGACGATGAGAAAAACGTGCGGGACGGGCTCCGGCAATTCCTGGAAGGCCTGGACTACGAAGTTTTTTGTGCCGGGGACGGGGAAGAGGGCTTTGAGCTTTACCGCCGCGAAAAACCGGATCTCGTGCTGACCGACATCCGCATGCCGAAGATGGACGGCGTTTCCCTGCTCGAAAAAATCAAAAACGAGAACCCCGGCGCTTCCGTTATCCTTCTCACCGCCTATGGAACCGTGGAAGACGCGGTCAGGGCCATGAAAAAGGGCGCCTACTATTATCTTACCAAACCCACGAACCTCGAAGAGCTGGAACTCCTGGTTAAAAAGGCGCTGCTCAGCCAGAATCTCGAGGAAGAAAACCGGGAATTGAAAGAGGCGCTCTTCAAGCAGAAATTCGAGACCGGAGAAATCCTGGCCCGCTCTCAGGTCATGAAGGACGTCCTGAAAACTGCGGATCAGATCGCGCAATCGTCCGCCACGGTCCTGATCGAAGGCGAAAGCGGCACGGGCAAGGAACTCATCGCGCACCGCATCCATCAGGAGAGCAACCGCAGCCAGCAGCCCTTCGTGGCCGTGCATTGCGCGGCCTTGACGCAGTCGCTTCTGACAAGCGAGCTCTTCGGCCATGAAAAAGGGGCATTTACCGGCGCCGTCGACCGCAAGGTCGGACGTTTCGAGAAGGCCCACATGGGAACATTGTTCCTGGATGAAATCGGCGAGCTTTCCCAGGAAACGCAGGTGAAGCTCCTGCGCGTGCTCCAGGAAAGAGAATTCGAGCGGGTAGGCAGCACCAAGACCATCAAGGTGGATGTGCGCCTCATCTGCGCGACCAATAAAAATCTTCTCGAAGAAGTCCGGGCCGGACGTTTCCGCGAAGACCTCTATTACCGCATCAACGTTATCTATCTGAAAATGCCGCCGCTGCGGGACAGACCGGAGGACATTCCCGCCCTGGTGGAAGACTTCATCAAACATTTTGCGCGGCTCAACGGCAAAAAGGTGTCGGGAATCGACGCCGAGGCGCTCAATTATCTGAAGCAATACAACTGGCCCGGCAACGTCCGTGAATTAAAAAATATCGTGGAGCGCATGGTGGTGTTGACCCAGGAAGAACAGCTTCGCGCTTCGCTGGTGCCCGAAGACATCCGCCAGAAACGCGCGGTCACGGCGGCGGCATCCATGCCTTCTTTCGCGCCCGGCGGCAATCAGCAGCTTCAAGACATGGAGCGGGAATTCATCAAGGCCAAGCTCGAAGAAAGCGCAGGCAACAAGTCTCTGGCAGCCAAGAAATTGGGGATTTCCCGCCGGACGCTCTACCGTAAGATCGAAGAATACAAGCTCTGACCCTTTCCAAAATGCAACAGTCCTTGTCTCGTTTTGGCGCACTTTCTCGATTTCCCCAAATCACCTGAAATTTCATATCCCTAAGTCTATCAGCTAAAGTGGGTTACGATTGGGGATTTCACCCTTCGGATGGCACGGGAATTGAAGAAAGGGTAACGTACGATTACGAAATCATGTTCATCTAAAAAGGAGACTGACAATGCCTAAAATCTTAGGAATCGACCTTGGAACCACCAATTCGTGCATGGCCATCATGGAAGGCGGAGAGCCCAAAGTGATTGCCAACGTCGAAGGAAACCGCACCACGCCTTCCGTCGTAGGCTTTACGAAGACGGGAGAACGGCTCGTCGGCCAGGCGGCCAAGCGGCAAGCCGTGACGAATCCGGAAAACACGGTCTTCAGCGCCAAGCGTTTCATCGGACGCCGGCAGGAAGAAACCGGGCAGGAAGCCGCGCACGTTCCTTTTAAAATCAAAGCCGGCAAACACGGGGAAGCCGTCATCGGCATTCCCGCGCAGAACCGCGATTTTACGCCGCCGGAAATTTCTGCCATGGTGCTTCAGAAATTGAAAGCCGATGCGGAAGCTTATCTCGGCGAGCCGATTAAGCAGGCCGTGATCACGGTCCCTGCCTATTTCAACGACTCCCAGCGCCAAGCCACTAAAGACGCGGGGCAGATCGCGGGCCTTGAAGTTCTTCGCATCATCAATGAGCCCACGGCCGCGGCCTTGGCTTACGGCCTGGACAAAAAGAAAGACGAAACCATCGCCGTGTACGACTTGGGCGGAGGTACGTTCGATATTTCCATTCTGGAAATCGGCGACGGCGTCTTCGAAGTCAAAGCCACCAACGGCGACACGCATCTGGGCGGCGACGACTTCGACCAGAAGATCATGGAATGGATGATCGCCGAGTTCAAGAAGAACGAAGGCATTGACCTTTCGAAGGACCGGATGGCCGTGCAGCGCTTGAAAGAAGCGGCGGAAAAGGCCAAGTGCGAATTGTCCACCGCGCAGTCTTCTGAAATCAACCTGCCATTTGTCACCGCGGACGCCAATGGGCCGAAGCACCTGCTGCTGACGCTCACGCGGGCCAAGCTGGAACAGCTTGTCGGCGAGCTGATCGAGCGCACGGCCTCGCCCTGCCTGGCCGCTATGAAAGACGCCGGGGTTAGCGCCAGTGATATTGATGAAGTCATCCTGGTTGGCGGACAGACGAGAATGCCGGCCGTCGTCGAAAAAGTACGTAAGCTTTTCAGCAAGGAGCCGCATCAGGGCGTGAACCCTGACGAAGTCGTGGCTGTTGGCGCTGCGATTCAGGGCGGCGTGCTGCAGGGGGACGTGAAAGACGTGCTCCTGCTCGACGTGACCCCGCTTTCGCTCGGCATCGAAACGCTGGGCGGCGTCATGACCAAACTGATCGAGCGTAACACGACGATTCCCGCCAAGAAGTCGGAAATCTTTTCCACCGCGGGGGACAATCAAACGGCGGTTACCGTGAAAGTCCTCCAGGGGGAACGCGAGATGGCGGGGGATAACCGTCTCCTGGGCCTTTTCAATCTCGAAGGTCTTCCTCCGGCTCCCCGGGGCGTGCCGCAGATCGAGGTCACGTTCGACATCGATGCCAACGGCATCGTGAATGTGTCGGCCAAGGACCTTGGAACGGGCAAAGAGCAGAAGATCCGGATCGAATCCTCGTCCGGTCTTTCGAAGGATGAAGTCGAAAAGCTGGTGAAGGAAGCGTCAACGCACGCGGACGAAGACAAGAAAAAGCACGAAGTCATCACCGCGCGCAACCAGCTCGACAGCCTGGTCTATGCCAGCGAAAAGAGCCTGAAGGAACACGGCGACAAGGTGAGCGCCGAAGAGCGGCAGAAAGTGGAAGACGCCCTCAAGCAGGCGAAAGAAGCGCTGGCCGGCGACCAGGTCGATAAGATCCAGGAAGCCACGCAGAAGTTGACCAGTGCCTCCCACACGATCGCCCAGAAGATGTATGAGGCTTCGTCCCAAAAGGCGCAGGGCCAGCCCAGCGCTTCCGCCGGCGCGCAGCAAGGCGCGGGCGGCAAAGGCGAGGACGTCGTGGATGCCGATTACGAAGTCGTCGACGAAGAGGCTAAGGAAAAAAAGAAGTAAAATCGCGCAGAACTGCGGGCAGGTTCCGTAATAGTCGTTGAACCTGCCCGCAAGTACTTGTAAAATAAACACTTTATGAGTACAAGACGGGTTCTGTTAACGATAGTTTGCGCACTGCTCCTCGGGCCCCATGGCTCAGCTGCAGCTTCGCCTCAACTCGAGGCGGGAGTCAACCCCCAGGAACTCAAAGCCGGAGAAAAGGCCGCTTTTTCCGTTGCCGTCCAATGGCCGGCGGAAGAGGCGAATTATTCTTTCGTCTTTCCGAGCGTGCCGCTTCAAAACCTCATGTTGACCCGGCAAGGGGAGTCTCAGGAAACCCTGAGCGAAAACGGCAAGCTCTTGTCCAAGAAAACATTTTTGCTTGAGCTCGAACCCGCGGGAACCGGCACGGGCACGATCGGTCCTTTTTCGATTCAGTATCTAGATCCCGCGACGCAAGCTTCCGGCTCGCTGGATGTCCAGGCCTACAACGTCTCTCTCCTCAGCCCCCCTAAAAACAAAACTTGGATCTTTGCCGCTGCCGGCCTTTTGGCCGCGGCCTTGATTGGAATTCTTTCGACATTTTTGAAAAAACGCCGGAAGGCAGTCCCAGAAACCGCGGCTGTTGTTTCTCCCGCGGATCAGGCCATCGCGCGCATCCGTGAGATCGCGGCGGTCGGCGGCACTTGGAAGCAGGAAGATAAACTGTCCGGCATCAGCAGCGAGTTCCGCTCGTTTCTGATGTCTCATTATGGAATCCAAAAAGCCCGGGCCGCGGATCCCGAAATCCTCAGCGAATTGGAACTCCGCAAACTTGACTCTCTTGAAATTAAAACCGTCCGGGACCTCTGCGGCCGCATCCATGAGGCCAAATATTCCGGGGCGCCGCTTTCCGACAGGGACTTGAAAGATTTTTCAGAGGACATCGTTCATTTTATTTCGGGTAAACGAATCGTGGGAAATCCCTAATTTTGCGTTCATGAACCAATCACGGCCCGGATCCGGGCCAACAGGAGGATGGAATGGATACGTCGATCAAGGAAATCAACAGTAAGGTCAAGGAGGCGAGCACCGTCCTTCAAGACTTGCTGCGGGAAATCGGAAAAGTCATCGTCGGGCAGCAGTACCTCCTTGACCGGCTCATGATCGCCATGCTCGCAGACGGCCACATCCTGATCGAAGGCGTTCCGGGCCTGGCCAAAACCATGTCGGTCAGGACGTTGTCAAGCGCCGTGGACGCGCATTTCCAGCGCATCCAGTTTACGCCCGACCTTCTTCCCGCCGACGTCGTGGGAACGCTGGTCTATAACCCCAAAGACGGGCAGTTTACGGTCAAGCAGGGCCCCATTTTCGCCAACATCATCCTGGCGGACGAAATTAACCGCGCGCCGTCGAAGGTTCAGAGCGCCCTTCTCGAGGCCATGCAGGAGCGGCAGGTCACGATCGGGGACAAGACCTACCCGCTGCCCAAGCCGTTCCTCGTGCTGGCGACACAGAATCCGATCGAGCAGGAAGGCACTTATCCTTTGCCCGAAGCCCAGGTGGACCGCTTCATGCTGAAACTCATCGTGACTTATCCGAGCAAGAAAGAGGAAAAGGAAATTCTCGAGCGCATGTCCAGCGGCAAAGCCATCGAAGTAACCCGCGTCATTACGCCGCAGCAGATCATCGAGCTCCGCAAGCTCATGCATCAAATTTACATGGACGAGAAAGTCAAAGATTACATCCTGGATCTCGTCTTCGCGACCCGCAATCCGGAGCAGTACAAGCTGGAAAGCCTGAAGCCCCTCATTTCTTACGGGGCATCGCCCCGCGCCAGCATCATGCTGACGCTGGCGGCCAAGGCCCACGCCTTCTTGCAGGGCCGCGGTTACGTGACCCCGGACGACGTGAAGCAGATCGGCATGGACGTCCTGCGGCATCGCGTGCTCGTGACCTACGAGGCCGAAGCTGAGGAACTCACCTCTGACCATATCGTGCGGAAAATTTTCGACCAAGTGGAAGTTCCATGATCCCGAAGGAAATCCTCAAAAAAATCCGCCACATCGAGATCCGGACGACCCGGCTCGTGAACGACTTGTTCGGCGGGGAATACGTGTCGGTGTTCAAAGGGCAAGGCATCGAATTCGCGGACGTCCGCGAATACGTGCCGGGCGATGACATCCGCACGATCGACTGGAACGTGACCGCGCGCAGCGACCGCCCGTTCGTGAAAAAATTCGTGGAGGAGCGTGAATTAACCGTCATCTTCCTCGTCGACATGTCCGGATCGCAATACTTCGGCACCGGGCAGCGGCTGAAATCCGAAGTGGCGGCCGAAATTACGGCCCTGCTGGCGTTTTCCGCCGTCCAGAATCACGACAAAACGGGTTTGCTGATCAGCACGGATCAAGTCGAAAAATTTGTGCCCGTCAAAAAAGGGAAAACCCACGTGCTGCGCGTGGTGCGCGAAATCCTTTATTACCAGCCCAAAGGCAAGAAAACGCACCTGGCTTCGGCTTTCCAGTACCTGCACAACTTTTTGACGCGCATGTCCGTCATCTTCGTCATCTCCGACTTCCAGGACCAGGGGTTCGAGAAGCCTTTGAAGATTTTGAGCCAGCGGCACGACGTCATCGCCATCCACCTCAAAGACCGCCGCGAAGAAGAAATGCCCAACGTGGGGCTGCTGGAGCTGGAAGACCGGGAAACGGGCGAAGTGGCGCTTGTCGATACTTCCGACAAGAATCTGCGCAAGAAATACCAGGAAGCGGCCCGGGTGCGAAACGAAAACCTGGCGCGCATGTTCAAGATGTTCCGCATCGACAAAATCGAGATCGGCGCTGAAGGCTCCTATGTGGAACCCTTGATGAAATTTTTTAAACTACGGGAAAAGAGGACATGAGCCGGAAGTTTTTTCTTTTGCTTGTTTTGGGTTTTGCACTGATGCGGGCCGCGGCAGCGGCTGAGCCCGCGAAAGCGCCTTCTTCCGCGCCGTCCCAGGCGGCTCCAGACGGGTCCATTTCCGTCAAGGCGGAGCTCGACAAGGCCTTCATCACGATCGGGGATCCGGTGCAGTACACGGTGACGATACGCCATGCGCCGGACGTCCTGGTCCTTTCGAACATTCCGTATCCGCCGGCGGACGTCTTCAAGATCAAAAAGATCGAGGAGTTTTCCAACGACGACGGCGGTTACAAAGTCGAAGGCAAAAAATTCAATCTCACCACCTTCCAGCTGGGCGAATTTATCCTGGATCCGATCGTCATTGAATACAGGGCTAAGGGGGCCGAGGTCCAGAAAATCCAGACCGCGCGCATTTTTCTGACCGTGAAGAGCGTGGCGGGCGACAAAGTGAAGACCGACATTCGGGGGATCAAGTCGATTGTTTCCATCCCGAAGCAAGTTCTGGGGCTGATTCTAGTTGGGCTTTTGGTCCTGGCGCTGCTTTTGATTCCCGTGATCCGGCGCTGGCTGCGGAAGCGGGCGCTTCAGCCCAAGGCGCCGGAGCGCATCCTGAGCGCGGAAGAGGCGGCTTTGGTGGAGCTCAACAAACTTTTTGATTCCGATTTGCTGCGGCTGGGCAAGATCAAAGATTATTATTTCCGCCTTTCGGAAATCCTGAGGATTTATCTGGAAAAGCGCCACAACATCACGGCAATCGAGTCGACCACGTTCGAAATCCTGCAGCTGCTGAAGCAGAAGGACATTTCCGGCCAGCTGAGGAATAAGATCAAGGAAGTTCTGGAATTCGCGGACCTGGCCAAATTCGCCAAATGGCGCCCCGAGCCCGCGGAAGTGATTACATTCAATAAACGATCCAAGGAAATCATCGAAGAATCTACCCCTGTGGAGCCCAAGCCATCTCATGGAGTTTAGGCATCCTTTTGTTTTTATCCTCGCGCTTCTGATTCCTCTCGTTTTCTTCTTCGCGAAGGGGAAGAGGCGGTCGCGCCTGCCGTTTTCGAATGTCCACTTTTTTCCTGGCCGTCCGCTCACGACGGGGATCGTTTTGTACCGCCTGATGCCTTGGGTCCGCGCCCTGGTCCTGCTGCTTTTCATCGCGGCCCTGGCAAGGCCCCAGCGGGTCAGCGCCGAGCGGGAGTATCAGACGAGCGGCGTGGACATCATGATCTCCATGGACATTTCCGGTTCCATGCTTGCCGAGGATTTTAAACCCGAAAACCGCATGGGCGTCGGGAAGGAAGAGGCTATTAAATTCATCAAAGGCCGGGAGAATGACCGCATCGGCTTCGTTGTTTTTGCGCGCAAGGCTTTCACCCAGTGCCCGCTGACCCTGGACTACGACGTCCTGATCAACCTGATCGAGCAGGTGCATGTCGGCATGATTCCGGACGGCACGGCGGTCGGCATGGGGCTCGCCACGGCAGTCAACCGGCTGCGCGGCAGCGAAGCCAAAAGCAAGGTCATCATTCTCATCACCGACGGCGAGAACAATGCCGGAAACATCGATCCCATTACCGCGGCGGAATTAGCCAAGACGTTCGGGATCCGCGTTTACACGATCTGCATCGGCAGGGGGGGGCTGGTTCCCTTTCCCGTCAACGATCCGTTGTTTGGAAAAAGGTATGTCCAGGCCAACGTCGAGGTGGACGAAATGAGCCTGAAGCGCATCGCCGACATTACCGGAGGGCAATTTTTCCGCGCCCGCGATCCTGAGTCTCTCCACAGCATCTATCAGAAGATCGACTCGCTGGAAAAAACCGAGGTCAAAGTCAAAGAGTACCGGAGCTACGACGAATTCTTTCATTATTTTCTTTTCCCCGCGCTGACGCTGCTGCTGGCAGAGCTGTTCTTTTCGAACACCATCCTTTTGAAGGTGCCGTGATGCAATTCTATAATCCAAAAGCCCTTCTTTTGCTCTGGGTCGTGCCGGTCTTGTTCGCGCTTTTCCACTTTTCGAAGTCCCTGTGGATCAGCCGGATGAAAAAGATCGGGGACGCGGAAACCGTGCGGAAAAAGCTGATTCCGTCTTACCGCGCGAACCACTGGGGCGTCCGCGCTTTTTACATGGTGCTCGTGTTTATGTTTTCGATTGCCGCACTGGCCCGTCCGCAATGGGGAGAGGAGCAGAAGAAGGTCCAACGGAAAGGCGTCGACATGATCTTTCTCCTGGATACGTCGCTCAGCATGCTGGCCGAAGACGTCAAACCCAGCCGGTTTCAGAAGGCGAAGATGGAGATCAAAACGCTCGTGCACACGCTCAAAGGCGACCGCATCGGCATGGTGGCCTTCGCGGGTTCGGGCTTCCTGCAGGCGCCGCTCACGCTCGACTACGGCGCTTTTTTTCTCTTCCTGGACGCTTTGGACGTGGGCTACATTCCGGATCCGGGCACCTCGCTGGACCGCGCCATCATGGTCGCCGTCCAGTCATTTCCGGAGCAGCAAAGCAAGCACAAAGCCATCGTGCTGCTGACCGACGGCGAAGATCATGAAGGCGGGATCGACGAGGCCATCAAGACGGCCAAAGAAAAAGGCGTCCGTATCTATTCCATCGGGCTCGGGACCGAAGACGGAGAACCCATTCCGCTCAAGGACGAAACCGGCAAGAAAAGCGGGTACAAAAAAGACCGCGCCGGCCAGGTCGTCATCACGAAGCTGAACCGGCCGCTCTTGGAAAAGATCAGTTCTGAAACCGGAGGCATTTACCTGCCGGCAACGCCCGCGGAAGACGAGATCGAGCTCATGCTGAAGCACATGGAAACGCTGGGGGAAAGGCAGTTCAAGGAGAAACTCGTCGCTGAAAGGGAAGATCATTTCCAGCTATTTCTCTGGCTGGCGCTTTTCTTTCTCATCTGCGAAATGCTCGTCTCGGTGACGCGGAAAAGGCCGCCTTCCGCGAGCGGCCTGGTCGTTCTTTTGGCCTTTTTCCTGTTCTGCGGATTCCTGGAAAGCCCGGGCAGTCTGAACGAAAAGGGAAACGAGCTCTTCAAGGAAAAGAAATACCAAAGCGCGCTGGAATATTACCGCAAGGCGCAGGTCAAGGCGCCCGATGATCCCAGCATCCTTTATAATCTGGCAGCCACGCTGTACCAGCTGCAATCTTATAAGGAAGCCAAGAGTGCCCTGGAACAGGCGATCCAAAAGACACCGGACAAAGAGCTGAAGCAAAAGAGCCTGTATAATTACGGGAACACGCTTTACCGCCTGGGAGATTTCGACAAGGCCATCGAATCCTACAAGCAGGCGCTCGAGCTCAATCCCAACGACCAGGACTCGAAGTACAATCTGGAATTCCTTCAAAAGCAGAAAAACGCCTTCGAAAAGCAGGACCAGGACAAACAGAAAGACAGCAAGAAGCAGGACCAGCAGCAACAACAGCAACAGCAGCAACAACAACAGCAGCAACAGCAACAACAGCAGCAGCAAAAGCAAGACCAGCAACAGCAGCAACAGCAAAAGCCTCAGCAGCAGCAAGGCGACCAGCAAAGCCAGGACCAGGACCAAAAAGAAGGCGATCAGCAGCAGGACAAGAAAGACCAGCAGGACCAACAAGGCAAAGGCGGCCAGGAAAAAGAAGATCAGAAGAACCAGGAACAGCCCCAGGACCAGCAGGACCAGAAGCAGGAGCCTCAGGATCAGGGCGAGCAGCAGCCGGCCAAGCCCAAGGAAGGCGAAGGCGACCAGAATCAAGATCAGCCCAAGCCGGGTGAACAAGACCAGCAAGACCAGCAGCAGCCCCAGCCTCAGCCCGGCGAAGAGCCCCAGGAAATGCCTCAAGGCGGCCAGGACCAGCAGCAGCCGGCCCAGGCCCAGGAGCAAGGCGGCCAGCAAAAAGCGCCGCTGCAGGGCCAGATGAAGATGGAAAACGCGCTTCAAATTCTCGATGCCTTGAAAGAAGGCGAAAAAGAAATGCAGGATTTGCGGCGGCCGCCGTCCGAGCGCAAAGATGCGCCGGTTCTCAAAGACTGGTAAAAAACCGATTGCAAAGGAGATGCTATGGGCCTGGAAACAACGATTGAGCAGGATTTGATCAGCGCCATGAAAGCCAAAGACGCGGACAAGCTCATGGTTTTGCGCATGCTCAAGACCGCGATCATGAACAGCAAAATCCAGAAGAAAAAAGAAGATCTCGACGAAAACGAAATCCTGGAGGTCATCCAGAAACAGGCCAAGCAGCGCCAGGAAAGCATGGATAGCTATAAAAGCGCCGGCCGCCAGGACCTTTTCGCCAAAGAAGAAAAAGAATACGCCATCCTCAAGACTTATCTGCCGGCTCAGCTGTCAGACGAGGAAATCAAGGCTTTGGTCCAGAAGGCCATGGCTTCGACCGGCGCCAAGACCAAAGCCGACACAGGTCGTTTGATGAAAGAATTGATGCCCGCTGTAAAAGGTAAGGCCGACGGCAAGCGCGTGAACGAGATCGTTTCCAGCCTTCTTAGCTGATCTTTTTGCTCCTCATTTCCGAGCCTATTCTTCCCAAGATAAACTTTACATAACATACATTATAGGACGTTAAAAGTGCGCGCGAAGAAAGGATTCTGGGGCGCGATTTGACGGATTGCAAAGCTGGCTGAGTTGGGTTTTAACGCGGCTGAAGTGTGCCGGTGCTGCGCTGCAAGGCTTCTTCGGCCAGGCCCACTACCGCTTCCGCATGAATGCAGGGATTGCAATCAAACGGATGATAAAGCGCGGGATGCAGGCGCGCATTGAGCGGCGCCCAGCGGTTGGCATCGGACCCAAGCATGACGACAATGCTGGGCACTTGCAGGGCCGAAGCCAGATGTGACACCCCGGTGTCGTTGCAGACCAGGAGCTGGGCGTTTTTCAGCAGCATGGCCAGGATCCCCAGGGATGTCTTTCCCGCGAGATTCCGTGAGGGGCTGCGCATCTTGGTCTGAATGGCCTCAATAAGCGGTTTTTCTTCGGCGATTCCCGTGAACACGACTTTGCAGCCCAAATCCCCTATTTTATCCGCCACAAACGCGAATTTATCCCCAGGCCAGCGCCGCGAGGGCAACCGGGCTCCCGGATGGATGCAGACGTATTCTTCCGCTAAATCCGCCTCAGATTCGACAAGCCTGGCGAAGGCTTCGCCGTCTTCGAGCGTAATCGGGAATTCGAGGCCGTCACCGTATAAGGGCAGTTCGAGGAGCTCGACAAGCCTCAAAAGTTTCCAGATCTCCGGATCTTTTTCGGGAAACGGGATGAAGAGTTTTCCAGGGCTGGAATCTCCTGAGCGGAAAAAGCCTGCCGTAAGAGCCGCGCCAAACTCCGACACGAGCGCGTTCGCGGAAGAAACGCTGCCGTGCATCTGGATTGCCAGATCAAAACGCCGGCCTTGGACCGCGTTCAAAAAAGAAACGAGCGCCGCGGCACTCAGCTTGGAATTGCGCCCCGGAAACCCTGGAAATTCGACGAAGTCGTCGATGTAGTCGCTGAACCGTTCCGCGAATTCCCTTGCGCCGGGAAGCCCTGCCAGCGTGATCGAAGCATGGGGAAAGCCGTGCCGTAAGGCCCTCATGGCCGGGACCGCACAAAGCAGGTCCCCAAGCGGCAAAGCGCGGAACAGGATGATCGACTGGATGGATTCGCGGTCTAATTTCATGAGGCCCCCCTGCGGTGATGATGCATTAAAACAAGGGGCTAAATTAGCGGATTCGTGCCGGAGAGATAATCGGGAAAACCCAGGTTTTTTTATCGTGGTTTCCCCGAGGCAAAAAAAAAGAGCAGGGCGCATGCACGCCCTGCTCTATCGGAAAAGCCTGAAAATTTCTTACTTTACCGCGGCCGTATACGCAACGAGGTCGACGACTTTGTTGGAGTAGCCCCATTCGTTGTCATACCAGGAAACAACCTTGACGAAGTTGTTGTTGAGCGAAATGCCTGCGTCGGCATCAAAGATCGACGTGCGGGAATCCCCCAGGAAATCGTTGGAAACGACCTGGTCTTCGGTGTAGCCAAGGATGCCTTTCAGCTCCCCTTCCGACGCTTCTTTCATGGCCTTCTTGATCTCGTCGTAGCTGGCCGGCTTTTCGAGACGGCAGGTCAGGTCGACGACAGAAACGTCCGGCGTGGGAACGCGGAACGCCATGCCTGTGAGCTTGCCATTGAGGGCCGGAATCACCTTGCCGACTGCTTTGGCCGCGCCCGTCGACGACGGGATAATGTTCTGCGCCGCGCCGCGTCCGCCGCGCCAGTCTTTCGCGGAAGGACCGTCCACGGTTTTCTGAGTGGCCGTCGTAGCGTGCACGGTGGTCATCAGGCCTTCGACGATACCGAACTTATCGTTCAGCACCTTGGCGACGGGGGCCAGACAGTTCGTCGTGCAGGAAGCATTGGAAATGACTTTCATTTCGGGCTTATACGACTTGTGGTTCACGCCCATGACGAACATCGGCGTATCGTCTTTCACGGGAGCCGTGATCACGACGCGCTTGGCGCCGGCATCAAGATGGCCCTGGGCCGCTTCCTTTGTGAGGAAGAAACCCGTCGATTCGATGACATATTCCACGCCGGCTTCGCCCCACTTGAGGTTAGCAGGGACTTTTTCGGCCGTAACGCGGATCTTCTGGCCATTCACGACGAGCGCGCCGTTTTCCACTTTCACTTCACCTTCGAATTTGCCGTGCGTGGAATCGTATTTGAGCATGTAAGCGAGGTAATCCACGTCCACGAGGTCGTTGATCGCCACCACCTGGACATCCTTCCGGCCTGCCGCGGCGCGGAAAACAAGACGGCCGATGCGGCCGAAACCGTTAATCCCAATCTTTACTGCCATGATCATTCTCCTTTGGTCTTGGTGATCTACTTCCCTCGGTGAGACCGGGTAAGTGAGAGGCTCAAGGGTCCTGTTGTGAGGGGTAAATGATGATGCCGGAACTATTTAAATAGAGTCTAAAATTATAGAGACTTTCGCCTCTCTGTCAAGACCTCGTTATAGACGTCCGAGATCTCCCGGGCCATGCGCGGGATGTTGAAATTTTCGATGACGATCCGCCGGGCGGCCTCGCCGATCGCTTTTCTCAAGTCATTGTCATGAAAGAGCATCTCGATGGCTCCAGCGAGGACGTCCACACGCTTGGGCTCGACCAGGATGCCGGTTTTGCGGTCTTCGATCAGCGAATTCAGCGCCCAGATGTTGGTCACGATGACGGGCTTGGCGCAGGCCATGGCTTCGACGATGCTCAGCCCGAAGCCTTCCCGCCACGTGGCCGGAAACGCGAAAATATCCATGGCGGCAAGCGCCCGCGGCACGTCCGTCAAATTGCCCGTGAAATGCACGTTTTTTTGGAGATCGAGGCTCACGGCAAGGCGCTCCAGGGGCATCCGCTCGCGCCCGTCCCCGACGATCAAGAGCCGCACGTCGGGAATGCGTCCGAGCAGCGACTGCGCCGCGCGAATCAGGTATTCGTGTCCTTTGTCGTTTACCAGGCGCGCCACGATGCCCACGACCTTATCGCGGGGATCCAGGCCGAAACTCTTTTTGGCTTCGGCAGCATTTAATTTTTGGTACTGCTCGTCGAGCAGTTCGACGTCGACCCCGTTGTTGACGATGCGGATTTTTTCGCGCGGTACCCCAAATCCCTGAGCAAGGCTTTTCCCCACGGGTTCGCTGATGGCAATGGCGCGAGATCCCCATGCGGGAAACAGGATGCGGCCGAGGCGTCTTTTGTAAAATCCATGGCAGGTCGTGACTACCGGAACTCCGCTGAGGACCGAGGCGCAGGCCGCGAGCACCTGAGCGACACGCGTGTGAGCGTGAATGAGATCGTATTTTTCCTCGCGTAAAATTTTGACGAGGCGCGGCAGCGCGAAGACGAGCTTGGGACTGAGCTCGCTCTTGGTCTTGATGTTCAGTTCATGAAAGACGCATTTTTTTTCGAGAAACAGCGGGACATATTCTCCGCCGCTGGACGCGAGCGCGGTGTCCCATCCGTTTTTGCGCAGGGCCTCGACCAGCCTGAGGATGTAAATCGTGATGCCGCCGGAATTCAGATGGGTCGTGAGGTGCAGGGCCTTTTTCATGGTCAGGAGTGAAAAACGTGGCCCGGCTTCAGGCGCCTGCCGTTGGCGTAATCTGCGCCGCTCATGGGCTTTTTTCCTTCCGGCTGGACCTGGCGGAGTTTCAGGCGGCCGCTTTCGGTGGCCACGCAGAGCGAACGGTCGGATTCGATTTTAACCAGCGTTCCGGGAGCCGCGGCTTCCCCTGCCGGCTCAACGTCGGTTTCGAGGATTCCCAGCCGGCCGCCTTCGATCATGACGTAAGTTCCCGGCCAGGGCTTCAGCGCGCGCACTTTGCGGTCCAGGACTTCCGCGCTCTCATCAAAGCGCAGCAGGCCGTCTTCCCGCGTCAGTTTTCGCGCGTAGACCGCTTCGCTTTCCTTCTGAACGCAGCGCTGCAGCGGTTCCTTGTCGATGTTTTTCAGCATCGAACGCAGCATCTGCCGTGAGAGGTCCGAGAGTTTTTTTTCGAGTGACAGATGGTCCTCGCGCGGGTCGATCGGGATCCTGACCTGCGCAAAGATGTCGCCGCCGTCGAGCTTCTTGGCCACTTCGATGATCGAAACGCCTGTTTCCGTGTCGCCGTTGAGAAGCGCCCACTGAATCGGGCCGCTGCCGCGATAGCGCGGCACAAGCGACGGATGAATGTTGAGCGGCGCGATTTTCGGAACTGATAAATAAGCCGAGGGAATGTATTTGCCGTAGGATGAGACTACGAAGAGTTCCGGATCGAGCTGCTTGATCTGCTCCAGCACCGCGGAATCTTTCAGATCGGGAGGCGCGATGACCGGGATGTTTTTTGAGCGCGCAAAAATTTCGACCGGAGAAGGCGAAAGCACGAGCCCCCTGCCTTTTTTCTGCGGCGGGGTCGTGACCACCAGCGCGACCGGATGCGGGCTTTCAAGGCATGCGTTCAAGGCCGCCAGGGAAAATTCGTCGGAACCGAAGAAGACAAGACTCATTAATCTTGCGCTTGCTGCTGGTATTGGGAAAGAAGTTTCATGCGCTGGTTGAAATCAACGCGGTCGATAAGCGTGATACCGTCCAGATGGTCCATCTCGTGCTGGATGACACGGGCAAAGAAGTCTTTGAGCTCGCGGTCCACGGGCTTGCCCTCGCGGTCCTGGTAACGGACGCGGATGCGCGTCGCGCGCATCACTTCCGCGGTAAGGCCCGGAAAGCTCAGGCATCCCTCGGGGCCGATTTCCTGGCCGCGGGATTCATAAATGACCGGATTGACCACCACTTCCTCCTCTCCCCTCTTGGCGCGCGGGGAGACGATGAGAATCCGCTGGGAGATCCCGACTTGAGGAGCCGCAAGCCCAACGCCATCTTCATGATACATCGTATCGACCAGGTCATCGAAGAGCTTCTGCTCCCGGGGGCCAAAACTTTCCAGAGGAAGGGCCTGTTGGGTGAGAACGGGATTTGGGTAGATCAGCACTTTGAGCAGGGCCATGAGAACCTCAAAGATATTGTAACATGAGGCAGGGTGTGAAGTTAGTCATTTTTTACCGCGGTGAGGCCATGGTCCGCGCCTTCCAGAGCTTCACGTGAAGGTAATATGCGGAAAGCGCCTCGAACTTGAGGCCGGCCCAGCCGTCGAGAAATCCCCTTTTGAGAAAGGTGAAGAAAATAAACCGGAGTCCGGGCCAAAGCGCGATTTTCCAAAGCGGCGGGCGGCCTTTTTTTTTCCGGTATTCCGCGGCGTCCAAATCCGTGTAGAGATCAAACTTTGCAAAATAAGCCTGCGTGTCGCGGGTGGAGTGGTGCAGGAGCGGCGCCTGGATTCTGCCGCAGGGGCCGTCCGGCAGGATCCGCTCATGGACGCTTCCTTGAAATTGGCCGTGCCCCCGGCGGATCAGGCGGACCTGATAATCGTCCGCGTTGGAGCCATGGCGCAGCAGTTTGCCGAAAATCACGTTCTCCCGCTTGATCGCGAAAGCCACGTCGCTGCCCGGCGCCTTGATTTTTTGCTGCACGGCCGCGGCGAGCTCGGGACTTACCCGTTCGTCTGCGTCCATCTGCAATATCCAATCCCCCTGAGCGAAGCTCATGGCGTAATTTTTCTGGTCCGCGAAATTCGTCAAAGGACGCGTGACAAACCGCGCCTTGAACGAAGCCGCGATCTGCGGGGTCTTGTCCGTGCTTCCGGAATCCACAATGATGATCTCGTCGGCAAAAGGCGCGGACTTCAGGCACTCCGGCAGCCGCGCTTCTTCGTTTCTCGCGATGAGCACCAGGCTGAGTTTCATGAAGGCGCTCCGGTTAATTTCAAGATCTCGCGGTCGCTGAGCACCGCGCCCTCCTGCGCGCCGCGGCGCCTTTCCATCGCTTCGCTCAAACGGCCCAGCGCCTCCATGAGGCCGGCCCCGAAAGCCAGGTCGCCGCGCACAAGCGACCATGCGAGGCGCGGAAGAAGCAGAAGCGCGTGTTCGGCCAGGAGCGTGAAGTCCGAAAGGTTCTTCCACATGAAAAGAAACGTATGACAGCAGGCCATTTTCCGGACGCGGTACGCGCCGAACGCCGGCTGGAAACTGGCCTGACCTTTGTGATACGCCATGCTTTCGCGCACCAGATAGCCTCTCCATCCCCGCTTCCATCCGCGGTAACAAAGGTCCAGGTCTTCGAGAATACCGGGGAGAAAAAGGCGGTCGAAACCTCCGAGCGCGAGAAACCGATCGCGGCGTACGGCGATGGCGGCCCCGATGCTTGCAGTAAGGAGCGGTGTCCCGTCCGCGGGCAAGGGCGGCATCACGGACCGCGTGCCCATGATCCCCGCGCGGTTCATAAGCCGCGAAAGCCCGCCTTCGTAATGTTGGCCCGAGAAATCCCAGCAAAGCGGGCTGGCGAAAAAGGCGTCCTCGTTTTTTTCGAAGAGCGTGATGAGCGGCGCGAGGAAATCGGGATCCACCTTGATGTCGTTGTTCAGGAGGAGCGCAACGTCACCCGTGTCGGCCGCAACGTAGGCATTGAACGAGCACAGGAAATCGTTGGCCTCGGCCACGGAAATTTCAAACGTGGGAAAGTTTTCGCGGACAAAGGAAACGCTTGCGTCCGTGCTGCGGTTGTCGATCACCACGAGCCGCACCGGCACCGGCGAGCGGCGGCCGGCTTCGACGAGCGATGGAAGGCATTCCCGCATAAGCGCGATACCGTTGTAATTCAATACGAATATGGAAACGCGGTTTATTTTCATCTCAGAGGATGTTCAAAGGATCAACGTCGACGGCCACGGCCACCGCGGACGGTTTTTTGATTTTAGACAGCGCCTGCAGCACCGTAGGCACGAGGTCCTCGCCCAGGCCGCATTTCATCATGACATGCCACCGAAAATGGCCGCGCAGTTTGTAAAACGGAAGCGGCGCCGGACCCAGGATCGCACGGCTCAAGCCGGGATGGGCGGCGCAGAGCGTCTCTTTCAGGTCACGGGCGAACTGCGCCGTCTTCTTTTCATCTTTCCCGCGCACGATGACATTGACCAGTTTGCAGAAAGGCGGATAGCTGAGCGACTGGCGTTCCTTGGCCTCATGCTGGAAGAACGACAGATAATCATGGGTACGCGAAAAATCGACGCTGGGATGCTTCGGAGAAAAAGTCTGAATGATAACGCGGCCGGGCTTGCGGCCGCGGCCCGCGCGTCCGGCCACCTGCGTCAGGAGCTGGAACGTTTTTTCCGCGGAACGAAAATCCGGCAGCATGAGTCCCACGTCGGCCAGGATCACGCCCACAAGCGTGACATGCGGGAAATCAAAGCCTTTGGCGATCATCTGGGTGCCGATGAGGATGTCCGCTTTTTGATCGCGGAAATCTTTGAGAATCACTTCGTGTGATCCTTTTTTCTGCACCGTGTCGGCATCCAGGCGCAAAAGCCGTGCCGTGGGAAACCGGCGCGCCACTTCGCTTTCGACTTTTTCCGTGCCGAAACCCCGGAACTGAAGAACGGGCTGGCCGCATTGCGAGCAGGGCCGGTCCGCGGCGCGCTGATAATTACAGTAATGGCAGAGAAGGACGTCTTTTTCCTGGTGGTGCGTGAGCGCCACCTGGCAGGAGGGACAGGTTTCCGCGTTGCCGCAGCCCGGGCATTGCACGTGCGTGGAAAAGCCCCGGCGGTTGAGGAGCAGCAGCGTGCCCTCCCCTGCCTTCAGATTTTTTTCGATTTCCCGTTCGAGATGATGCGACAGGATGACGTTGCGCTTCATCGTGGCCATTTCTTCTTTCAGGTCCACGACAAGGACATCGGGCAGCTTTTTGTCGTCCACGCGCTTGGCCATCACGATGCGGGAAAAAACGCCGGTTTCGGCGCGCTGCATGGCCTCGAGCGACGGCGTGGCCGTGCCCATGATGAAAAGCGCTTTTTCGTTTTCCGCGCGCCAGGCTGCGATCTCTCGCGCGTGATAGCGCGGCACGGTTTCCTGCTTGTAGGAATGCTCGTGCTCTTCGTCCATGATGATGAGGCCGAGATTCGGCACCGGCGCGAATACGGCTGAACGGGGCCCGAGCACGAGGCGCGTCATGCCCTTTTCCAGCCGCTTCCACGCAAGAAAACGCTCGCCGTTGCTCAGCTTGCTGTGGAGGATTTCCAGTTTTTCTCCGAATTGGTCCGCGAAAAATCGTTTGAGCTGTTCCGTCAGCGCAATTTCTGGCACCAGGCAGATGGCGGATTTTCCCTGGCCCAGCACGTGCCGAAGCGCGCGGATGTAGAGCTCACTTTTGCCGCTGCCCGTGACGCCGTGGAGCAGCAGAGGCTTACGGTGCTGCATGGAAAACGCGGCCTGAATGAGCTCCCAGGCATGCTTTTGCTCCGGCGTCAGCTCGTAAACCGGACCGGAAGGCTCGCGGCATTCGGCCCCGGCGGATTCTTCCAGCGCTTTCAGGGCCTTGTCCGCCTTCTTGCCGTATTTGACCCATTGCGGGAGCGCGTTTTCGATGGCGTCGCCCCAGCTGGAGCCATAATAGCGGCTGATCTGGTCCGTGAGTTTCAGGATCGCGGGGGAAAGCACGGGGTCGTCGTCCAGGATTTCGAGGATAGGTTTTAATTTCTTGTCCGTCTCCGCCATTTCGGTTTTGACAAGGTAGCCGACGGCTTCGCGGTTGCGGAATGAAACGCGCACGCGGACACCGGCCTTGACGCGCGCCTCCAGCTCAGGAGGCACGGTGTAGGTATAGATTTCGGGAAGCGGAACAGGCAGGGCGATACCGACCTTCATGAGGACCGGAGCGGCCACGCTGCTCATGACACGGGCGAGGACATTTCGCGCATCATCATCTTCATGTCATCCCAGACCTTACGCTTGTCCTCGGGATTGCGCAGAAGATACGCCGGATGATACGTGCAGACGGTCTTGATGCCCCGGTAATCGTGGATTTTCCCGCGAAGCGCGGCCATGGGCTGCTGGGTGCCGAGAAGCGTCTGCGCCGCGAAGTTGCCGAGCGCGCAGATCATTTTCGGTTTGAGGATGTCGAGCTGCTGCTCCAGATAAGGCCGGCAGTTCTGGATTTCTTCCGGCTTGGGCGGGCGGTTGCCCGGCGGACGGCATTTCAGCACGTTGCAGATGTAAACGTCCTCACGCGTGCGTCCGATGGCCTGAACGATTTTGGTGAGCAGCTGCCCGGCGGCGCCGACAAACGGCAGGCCCTGCTCGTCTTCGTCGCGGCCCGGCGCCTCGCCCACGAACACGAGATCCGCCGAGGGATTCCCCGAGCCGAACACGACGCTTGAGCGTGATGCGCAAAGCTCGGGGCAAAGCGTGCATTGCAGCGCCTTGGCGCGCAGCTCGAAAAAGGCGTCCCCTGCCGCGTCCGCGGGAACCGAAGCGGGAGCGGCCGCTGTTTTGACTGCGGGCGCCGCCGGCGCCTGGACAGGCGCAGCCTTCCTGCGCGGCACGTAGATATCTTGAATGCCGTCTTCTTTCAGTGATTTCAAGAAAAGCTGAGCGTCTTTTAGGTTCATGGGAAAAGGGCCGCTAATCCGCGGCTAAATTCAAAACGTAATCTACTAGGTCTCGGGCGGCATCGGGCCTGGCGAGTTCTTGGATTGCCCGCCGCTTGTCCGTGAGCACGTGAGGATACTTGAAGACGGATTCCAGAATGACCTTGATCTCGGCGGGCTGCTCCATGAAAAAAGCCGCGTTGCGTTTTTTGAGGAGCGCCGCGTTCCGGGTTTCCTGTCCGGGGATCGGCTTCAAAACCACCATGGGCAGACCCTTCACAAGGCTTTCGCAGGTGGTGGACCCTCCGGACTTGGCGATCATCAGGTCGCTGGCTTCCATCAGATCCGGCATAAAATTAACGAACCCGTGAATTCGGGCCGGATAAGGATACGCGCGGGCCTTGAGCTGGGCCTCGAGCTGCTTATTGTTCCCGCAGACCACGACGGCCTGTATTTTATCAGAAAAGGCCTTGAGTTCCTCCAGAATTTCCGCGGTAGGCCCGAGGCCGAAGCTGCCGCTCGTTAGGAGCAGCGTAAAGGTCTCAGGATTCAGGCCCCATCCGGCCAGCAGGGCTTTTTTCTGGCCCGTGGGCAGGAACGCTTTGTCCACGGGAATGCCCCCTGCCTTGATCTTGTTTTCAGGGACGCCGCGCATTTTTAAATCTTCCACCCCTTCGGGGCTCATGACCCAGTAAAGGTCCGTGCCTTCGGCCACCCAGAAGGAATGCGGGTAAAAATCCGTGATCACCACCACGATCTTCGAGCGGAGTTTTCCTTCGCGGCGCGCGCGGCTGAAAAGTTCGGCGGAAAAAAAGTGCGTGCACACGATGACGTCCGGCGCTTCACGGATCACACGGTCCAGCAGTGCCTGCCCCATGAAACGATTGGCGAACGTGCGGAGCGGATGAATACATTTGTAGCCGAGCGGGAGGTCCAGGGTCTCATAACTCCATCCCCAAGCGCCGGGTGTGTATTTGACGGAATTAAAATAAACCGCGGGATAGCTCGCCTTGAAATAACCCGGCGTGGAATCCAGCGCATCTTCCAGCGCGACCTGCACGTCCGCGCGGCCGCGGCCCCGGATTTCTTTTTCGATGATTTCCGCCACCTTGCGATGACCATAACCTGCGTTAGCGTGAAAGAGGGCGATTTTTTTCATGCGGTGAGCGCCTTCGCGGCTTCCAGGAGATTGTCGGCGGATTGGTCGGGCTTGAGATTGCCGCGCAGCTTGGGTTCGTCCGCGCGCCCGTGCCCGGTGCGCACGAAAAAGGTTTTCAGCCCGAACCGCTTGCCGGCTTCGACGTCTGTCGCTTTGTCGCCGATGAAGTAGGTCGCGCCGCGGTCAAACACATGTTCGCGCGCCGCCTGTTCGAACAACCCGATCTGCGGCTTGCGGCAGGCGCAGCCGGCTTCCTTGCCGTGCAGGCAATAATAAGAAGCCTTGATGGCCACCCCGCCTTTGGCGAGTTCGGCCAGCATTTTTTTCTGGATGTCCCACAGCGCCGATTCGGGGAAAGCGCCGTCGCCGATGCCCGCCTGGTTGGAGATCAGGACGATCTGGTAGCCGGCATCGCAGAGTTTCTTGAGGCCTTCCACCGCGCCCTTTTCGAAACGGAACTCCTCCCAGGATTTCACGTAGTCGCCCATCATGTCCACGTTGATCACGCCGTCGCGGTCGATGAAAATGATTTTCTCAGCCATGACCGTTCCCCTTGGCCTTGAGCTCGCGGTATTTGGCGTAGCTGACGATTTGGTACAAGCTGTGAAACACGCTCATCAGATAGCCGAGGAAGCCGCAGCGCCATCCGCCCTTGATCAGGTAATTTTTCCAGAAGCGGTCCACGGTCTTGCGCAGGATGTTCGGCAGGCTGACCTTGCGGCCGTCGCGCATCCATTTCTCCGCCTCGAAGGTGGTTTCGCGGTTAAACTTCCGCAGGAAATCCTCCATGTCCCGGAAAGAATAATGGAGCAGCTCGCCTTTCAGATGGCCGCATGTGCCCTTATAAAAGGCGCGCGGGTGTACGCGGGCATGATCTTCGTAGCGGAATTCGCCTTTCTTGAAAATTTTCGAGCGCGCGGAAGGATAATACCCCGCGCCGCGGATCCATTCGTCACCCAGGAAAATACGCATCGGCATGGCATAGCACGTGTGTCCGCCTTCGTTCTTAGGCACCACGCGGCCGATTTCTTCGGCGAGCTCCGGCGTCACCCGTTCGTCCGCGTCCAGGCTGAGCACCCACGGCTGCGTGGCCTGATTGTACGCAAAATTCCGGTGCAGGCCCTCGTAATCCATGGCGCGCGTGAAGACTTTCGCGCCGTGGCGCCGGGCGATTTCCACGGTCTTGTCCGTGCTGTTGTCGTCCACGACCACGATTTCCGCGGCCCAGGAAACGCTTTGCAGGCAATCCTCCAGGCGTTTTTCTTCGTTCTTGGCGATGATCACGACGGATAAAGGCGTTTTTTCCATGATAGCGTTTCCTTTAATAAGCGTTCTTGAAGGCAAAAAAAGTCATGATGAGAATCTCGATGTCGAAAAGCAGCGACCAGTTTTCCATGTAATAAAGGTCGTACTTGGTGCGTTCCACGATCGACGTGTTGCCGCGGAAGCCGTTGACCTGCGCCCATCCCGTGAGCCCGGCCTTCATCTTGTGGCGCGTCATATAGCGCGGGATGGCGCCGCGGAACTGCTCGATGAAATGCGGGCGCTCGGGACGCGGGCCCACGAGCGTCATGTCGCCGCGAAGCACGTTGAAAAGCTGCGGCAGCTCGTCGATGTTCCAGCGGCGCAGGAATTGCCCGAGCCGGGTCCTCCGCGCGTCGTTCTGCTTGGCCCACACCGGCCCGGTTTCTTTTTCGGCATTGACCTGCATGGTCCTGAATTTGAGGACCTTGAACAGCTTCTGGTCGCGGCCCATCCTTTCCTGCGCGTAAAACACCGGCCCGCCGTCCTCCATTTTAACGAGCAGCGAAACCAGCCCCCAGATAGGAAACGTCAGGAATACGATCAGAAAAGAAACCGCGAGATCGAACAGACGCTTCATGAACCGGTTCCACGGATCGTCGAGCGGCAGCGCGCGGAATCCCAGGAGCGGGACCGTGCTGATGTATTCCACGTTGACGTTCCGGGACAGCAGCCCGAAAAAGTCGGCGCCGATTTTGAAATCCAGCATCTTGTCTTCGCAGGCGATGACGAGGTCCGTGATGCGCTCGCGGCTGAAATCCGTGTCCAGCAGGACGATCTGGTCGGCCATCCCCCGCTGGATAAAGTCCTCGCATTGGTCCACGGTCCCCAGGATCGGAACGCCTACGAAATGCTGAGCGATCGACGAAGGCTGCCGCGACAGAACGCCGGTCACGACGACGCCGTAATGCGGGTTGCTGCGGGCCCAGCGGATGATGTTGCGCGCGTTGCGGTTGGCGCCGACGACCAGGATGCGCGTCAGCTGCTTCTGCCGCCGCTTGCGCGCGTATTCGAACTGGATGAGCAGGTAGCGTATCGCCCCGATGAAAAGGAACGAGAACGCCCACAGGAACATCAGGACAAGGCGGGAGTAACTGAATCCGCGGTAGAAAAACGTCATGGCCGTCAGGATGACGATGGCCAGCGTAATGGCCTTGGTCGCCAGGAAAATTTCTTCGATTCTCCGGATGTGGCGCGCGGTCTGATAGAGCCCGTAAACGCGGAAGCAGATCAGGTAGACGGGCGTCACGAGGAACAGCGTCTTTTCGTACGCGTGGAAATCCGGCTTGTGAACGATGTCGTAAGGAAGAAAGGAATGAAATCGGAAGAGATAGGCCACGAGCAGGCCAAGGGAGATTCCGATGATGTCGCCCAGGACATTCAGGAGCACAAGATGAGAATCATGCTTTCGCGATACCATGCCCCGCCTTTTCCATGACGCCGTTTACGAAACCGGCGATTTTTTCCTTGAACCGCTGCTTGTCGAAATCCGCCATGCGGCGCACGGCTTCCCCGCGGTCAAAACGCATCGTCTCGAATCGCCTAACCGCTTCCCGCAGGCATTCCGCCGTCTGCTCTTCGAAAAAAAGGCCGGTCTTGACGCTTTCCAGCGCGCCGCCTTTTTTGAGCGCGATAACCGGCGTGCCGCAGGCCTGCGCCTCGAGCGGGACGAT